>DATKLQ010000356.1:0-9360 GCA_035542335.1 Ignavibacteriaceae bacterium
CAACGGAGGAAGGCGAAGAGCTTCTGAAAAAAATTCAAACCTTCGATCCGCCGGGAATAGCCTCGAGAAACCTGCAGGAATGTCTCCTTGTCCAGTTGAGAAATTCAAAGTTCGATGCATATTATAAATTTTTAGCTGAAGAGCTGCTGCAGAAATACTTCGACGACTTCACGAAGCGCCGCTTTGAAATGATCAAAACCAAGATGAACCTTACCGACGAGACTCTAAGACAGGTATTTGAACTTGTGCATAAACTGAATCCTAAACCGGGAGAGGGAAATATCGAGTCGGTAGAGATGAACCAGATTACTCCCGACTTTATAGTTGAAAAAGTGGAAGACAACTTTGTAATTACCTTAAATGACAGAACGCTTCCGTCGGTTACAATTAATAAATCATATCTTGAGATGTTCGATTCGACAAAAAAGAAGAGAAAATCCCCGAAAGATAAAAGCACATATAAATTTTTAAGAGAGAAATTTGAATCGGCTAAATGGTTTATAGCCTGCATCCAGCAGAGGCGGGAAACACTTATGAAGATCATGCAGGCAATTGTAATTAAGCAGCACGAGTTTTTTGATAAGGGTGCAAAATACCTGCGGCCAATGATTTATAAAGATATTGCCGAAGAAATAGGAATGGATATTTCTACAATAAGCAGGGTCGTAAACGGGAAGTATGTCCAAAGCCCCCAGGGTATCCATGAACTCAAATATTTCTTCAGCGAAGGGCTTTCAACGGATTTCGGAGAAGAAGTATCCAACAAGCATATAAAAGTAAGACTGCAGGAGATAATAGAAAGGGAGAACAAAAAATCTCCGTACAGCGACGATAAACTGGCTGAAATCCTGAATGAGGAAGGGATACACATTGCCCGCAGGACAGTTGCAAAATACAGGGAGCATCTTAAAATTCCGATTGCCAGGCTGCGGCGTGAGTTTAAATGAGCTATGCTCTTGATGTCTTCATTATTATTATTCTTTTTATAATATTTGCCGCAGTACATACCATCTTAGCCTCTCTCGCTGTAAAAAAATTATTGAAAAATAAGTTCGGCAGCCTGATTGCATTATACAGGCTGTTTTATAATATCTTCGCCTTATTCAGCTTTTATTTTTTCTTAAGGATTGCTCCTCATCCTCTGCAGGCTATTTACGATTTACCGTATCCTTTTGATTTAATTATTTTGGCACCGCAGCTAACAGCTTTAGCCGGACTTGTATGGAGTATAAAGTATACAGGACTCGGTGAGTTTACAGGGATCTCACAATTGATCAGATGGTTTAAAGGAGAATACAGCGACTCACTGGATGAAAAGATGATATTTACTACAGAAGGGCCCTATAGGTTTGTTCGTCACCCGTTATATTTATTTAGTATCATATTTTTAGTCTGCAGGCCTGTTATGGATTTATTTTATTTAACTTTACTTGTTTGTATTGCAGGATATTTTTATATAGGGTCTATATATGAAGAAAAGAAATTGTCGGAAGTATTCGGTGAAGATTATATTAAGTACCGGGAAAGAGTGCCGAGGATTTTCCCGGTGAAAATTAAGAAATATTTAAATTGACAAACGAAGGATTCTTTAAAAATATTTGAAAATAATTATTGTAATTCACTGATTTTTAAACCAGATATGAAACCACCGTAGCACAGATTAACCCGCTTCGCCGAAGCGAAGCGAGGCGAGTAATCTGTGCTACGAGATAATAAAGGTATATATGGAAAATAAAATAACAGCAACAACAATACTGGGGATTCTTCACAAGGGAACTGCCGCAATTGGCGGTGACGGGCAGGTTACCGTGGGCAATACCGTAATGAAGCATAATGCAATGAAGATAAGGAAAATTGCAAACGGAAAAGTGCTGTGCGGATTTGCAGGCGCATCTGCGGATGCCTTCACTCTCATGGAGAGATTTGAAGATAAGCTTGAACAGTATTCCGGTAATGTAGGCCGTGCTGCGGTAGAGCTGGCAAAAGACTGGCGGACGGATAAATATCTGCGCAGGCTTGAAGCAATGCTTGCGGTTGTTACAGAAGATAAAGCATTAGTCATCTCCGGAAACGGGGATGTAATTGAGCCGGATGATAATATTGTTGCAATCGGTTCAGGCGGATCATTCGCCCTTGCTGCGGCTAAAATGCTTAAGAAATACAGCGGTCTTTCAGCAAATGAGATTGTAGTTGAAGCTTTAAAGACTGCCGCGGAAATATGCATATATACCAACGACAAAATTCATGTTGAAACTATTGAAAAATAAAATTGTGAAAGAAATGCGTTTACATTTCTTTTAAACAACGGAGATTTTTAATGGAAAAAAGAAAAGAATTAACACCCACTGAAATAGTGGAAATTTTAGACAAATATATAATCGGTCAAAACGAAGCAAAGCGGGCTGTAGCCATTGCTCTCAGGAACCGGTGGAGAAGACAGCAGATCAAAGATTATTTACGAGAAGAAATCCTTCCGAACAATATAATTTTAATCGGGCCTACCGGAGTAGGCAAGACAGAAATTGCACGCCGGCTGGCAAAGCTGTCAAATGCTCCTTTCATAAAAGTTGAAGCATCGAAATTCACTGAAGTCGGTTATGTGGGGAGAGACGTTGAATCGATGATAAGGGACTTGACCGACGCTGCGGTAAACATGGTTAAATCGGAAAAAACCCAGGAAGTGCAGGCAAAAGCCGAGGAGCTCGCGGAGGAAAGAGTTCTCGATATTTTAATTCCGCCGGTAAAAAAACATGCCGCTTCCCCTGCCGATACAAACGATGAAGAGAATGAGGCATTCCAAAATAAAAAAACACGCGAATGGATGAGAACCAAAATCAAAAACGGCGAAATGGATGACAAGCTGATTGAATTTGATGCGTCCGTACAGACTACCGTGGGTATGCAGGTGCTCGGGCCTTTTGGAATGGACGACATGGGAATAAACCTGCAGGAGATAATGGGGAACTTAATGCCTAAGAAAAAGAAAAAGAGAAAAACCTCAATTGCAGAAGCGAGAAGCATGATTGCACAGGAAGAAGCCCAGAAATTAATTGATATGGAAGCCGTACAAAAAGAAGCAATTGCCAGGGTTCAGGATTCCGGGATTATTTTTGTTGATGAGATTGATAAAGTAGCAAACAGCGGAGGAAAGGGACATGGGCCGGATGTCTCCCGCGAAGGTGTTCAGAGAGATCTGCTTCCAATCGTTGAGGGCTCGAATGTAAATACCAAATACGGCGTCGTAAACACCGATCATATCTTATTTATTGCTTCGGGCGCATTCCACGTAGCAAAACCTTCAGATCTGATTCCGGAGCTGCAGGGACGTTTCCCGATCAGAGTGGAATTAAAGAGTCTTACGGAAGAGGATTTTATAAAGATCCTTACTATTCCTGAAAATGCCTTGCTGAAACAGTACAGTGCATTGTTAGAAACAGAAGGAGTGAAGATAGAATTTAAGAAAGACTCAATAAGGGAAATAGCTCGTCTTGCCACCGAAGTAAACGAGCAGGTTGAGAATATAGGGGCGAGAAGACTGCATACAATCTTAACTACTCTGCTCGATGAGATTCTTTTTGACGTTCCGGACAAGGTGCCTTCGGAAAAAGTCGTAATCAATGGTGAGTTTGTGAGGAAAAAATTAAGCGCAATCGTAAAGAACAGGGACTTGAGCAAGTTCATATTGTAAAAGCCTCCCCCGTCCCTCTCCAAAGGAGAGGGCGATGTTTAGTTACAAAGATTCAATCCCTACGGATTGTCAAACCTGAGATCGATCTCTCCGAAGGAACAATAAACCTATCCTAATGAACTCCATTGGAGTTCAATATTTGTAACAAGCCGAAACTCTAGCAACCAAAGAACTCCATAGGAGTTCAACCGGAGGAATACTCTTGTTGATCCTCTACGAGGATCTAAGGCTTCTTGGTTTAACGCAGTGTTACAATAGTTGAACGCCTACGGTGTTCTTTCCAAAGAAAGCCGTTTGAAAGTAAAAAATTATTGAGGAGTAAACTCTACGAGTCTGTAGGTTCTTTGACGTGCTGCAGTTGAATAAAGTTTTTGTTCAACTCCTACGGAGTTGTGTTTTCTTTTCTTCGGAGCTTGTTACAAACATTCAATCCCTACGGGATTGTTAAGCTTGATAGCGATTCTTTAGCCGCCGGAGCAATAAATCTATTCATTATTCCAATGAACTCCGTAGGAGTTCAACAGCACGTTTATTAACCATTCGTGTACGGGCAGTGCCGGCAGCCGCTGCCGCAGCAGTATCCTCTCATAAATAAAAATAAAGAAGTGAATACAATAAACCCGGTATCAGGATCGATATAATAATCCTCACCTTTCTCAACTGCTTCCCGGTGCCTCAGCATGATTTCATTATAACCCTGGAAATCTTTTTTCAGTTTTGTAACATGAATTAGCTTATCCTTATTCATATCATTTATAAAATTCATTTGGTGATTTACATTTTATAATTAGCCCATTAATAAATTAAAGATTGTAATTTTTCTTATTTTTGAATTACTTTTTGCTTTACAATAAAGAGCTAAAGTAATTGAACAGCCGCCATAAAATATTCATTCAAATCCTGGTTATCATTCTCTCCATTTTCCTTATCCTTTCCTTCAAATCAGTAAGAAATTTTACAGATCAGAATCTCGAACGGACATTTTATTTAATTAAAGGGGAAACCCTGCCTGATACCAATATAATTATAATTCATATCTCTTCAGCCGATATAGAGAACACCGGCCCATGGCCGATTAAGCGATCATATTATGCACTGTTGATTAAAAGTCTGACAGATTACCGTGTAAAAAAAATAGGGCTGGAGGTATTTTTAAGTGCGAAATTTTCGACGCAGGCGATTTATGACAACCTTCTAATGAGAGAAATTATAAAATCAGGAAGAGTTGTTGTCAGTTCAGTAGCGGGAAGGATCATATACAAAAACGGAATTTACACGACCGATTCACTCAGCTTTCCTACCCCTAAACTTCTTAATGAAAATATTCTTACCGGGCATATAAATTATATTAAAGGAAAGGACATAAGCATCCCGACCGTTCTCGAAGGAAGGAAAAAGGAGGAAGCTTTCAGCATTCAGCTGACCGACGGAAATAATAGTAAACCTGCCGGTTTAATTAATGTGAATTTTATGTCATCGTGGAAGAAATTCAGGCATTATACTATGCTGGATTATTTCCGGTTGGTACAGGCAGGGAGCGTTGAGCTCAGCAGCTTCAAAGATAAGATTATTCTTATCGGCATCAGCGATTCCGAGTTCGCCTGGGCTTTCAAAACCGCATTTGACGACTATCTGCCGGGAATTGCAATGCATGCCTTCGCACTTGATAATCTTTTAAATGATCGCCCATTAAAAACGGATTTATATCTTCCTTCCATTTTTTTCTTTTTTATCTTAATGATTTTAATTCCTTTTCTTTTAAAAAATTCTTCATACAAAAAAATTTTTTTTGGGTATTTAACTTTATCTATTCTCTTATTGGCAATCTCATTTATTTCATTCTCCTTCTTTTATACTCAGCTTGCTTATTCTGCTTTTATTTTCCCATTAATTTTATTAATCGCTTCCGATCTGGTTTTTTATCTGAATGAAAGAAAGCTTCAGCTGAAAGGATTGACCGATGAAGCACAAATTCTTAAATCGCTTCTGGCTAAGAAAGAGCAGGAGCTCGGTAATATGCAGAAAGAATTGGAGATCTCAGGCGATCAAAGTTCTTCTATTCTTCTTGATAAAATAAAAAGTTTAAAGAATGATATCACCAGGCTTAAGGAGAAAGAAACAGACAGGCAGGAAGCGGTAATAAGCTCTTCAAAGGAAACTAAAAATTTTTACGGAATAATTTACAGATCGAAAGTTATGGAAAAGCCTGCAGAGCTAATTAAGAGAGCTGCTCCCGGCAATGCGGCAATATTAATTACCGGAGAAAGCGGAACAGGAAAAGAGCTGGCTGCAAGAGCTATTCACATATTAAGTGAAAGAAGAGATAAAAATTTTATCGCAGTAAACTGCGGGGCACTCTCCGATACACTGCTTGAAAGCGAACTGTTCGGACATGTTAAAGGTGCTTTTACCGGGGCAGCGGCAGATAAGACCGGTCGTTTCGAGGCGGCCGATAAAGGAACAATATTTTTAGATGAAATCGGGGAAACATCGGAAAATTTCCAGGTTAAGCTGCTGCGGGTAATCCAGTCAGGCGAATTTGAGAAGGTAGGCTCTTCAAAAACCATCCGGAGCGACATGAGAATTATAGCTGCAACCAATAAAGATTTAAATAAGGCAATCCGTGAGAAGAAATTCCGTGAAGATCTTTTTTACAGGCTCAATGTAATAAGCATCGAGCTTCCTCCTCTCAGAGAAAGGAAAGAAGATATTGAAATACTAGCCTTGCACTTTCTCGAAAAAGAATCTCCCGGCGCCAAACTATCGCAGGCTGCACTTGAAGCATTAAATAAATTCGAGTGGAAAGGAAATGTGCGTCAGCTTGAAGCGGCTATGAAGCGGTCCGTTATTTTTGCGAAATCATCAGGCAGAAATTTAATTCAGCTGCAGGATCTCCCGGATGAAGTTGTAAAGGATGTAAATGTAAATTTTGAGGAGCTCGTAATCGGGTCCCTGAGGAAAAAACATTTCTCGCATTCTTCGATAAATGAAACGGCAGAAGAGCTCGGGAATTTAAGCAGGACTATTATCTCGGAAAATTTCAGAGGATTTGTCTTTAAAGCACTTGTTCAGAATAATTTTGACAGGGATGCAGCCGTAAATTTTATTGCTGCTGCAGATGATAAAGACGGGAAGGAAAGAGTCAGGGCAAAACTGGAACGGTATTTAAACAATGTTGAAGCGGATATAAATAAAAGCGGGGAAAAGGATTATGGATCGATTAAACTTAAATTTGCATCCAAGTACAAAAATCTTCCGCTGAAGTATCATTATTACCTGGACGAGATCATAAAAAAATATTTCGCGGAATAATTAGCGGGTGCATGAATTTGATTAATCAAACTCTTAAATAAAGGATAATTTGATAAATCAAATCCTACATCCAGGTACAGAAAAAAAATGAAAATTATTGAATGCGTTCCGAACTTCAGTGAAGGAAGAAATAAAGATACATTTGATTTAATGCGCAAGTCGCTTGAAGGAATCGAAAACTGCAAGCTTCTCAGCCTCGAGCCGGACGCAGATTACAACAGGGCCGTGGTTACCTTTGCCGGGAATGAAGAAGGTATTTTGAACGGCGCACTTTTAATCAGCAGGGCAGCGGCCGAATCAATCGATATGACTGTTCATAAAGGCGAGCATCCTAGACTCGGGGCAATCGATGTGGTGCCTTTTGTGCCGGTAAAGAATGTCACCATGGAGGAATGTGCTGAAATTTCGGAAAAGTACGCTCAGAAAATTTCGGCTGAACTAAAGGTTCCGGTTTATCTTTATGAAGAAGCCGCAAAATTTCCTGAAAGAAAAAACCTTCCGGATATCCGGAAAGGAGAATATGAAGGTCTTGCCGAAAAATTAAAAGAACCTCAATGGAAGCCGGACTACGGCCCTGCAATATTTAATCCGAAGCTCGGTGCAATAATAACCGGGGCAAGATTCTTTTTAATAGCATATAATGTCAATTTGAAGACTGAAGATGTAAAGTTTGCTAAAGAGATTGGAGAAATCTTAAGAGAGTCGGGAAGAGCAAAGCGGGATATTGACGGAAATATTATAAAGATTGAGGGAAAAACTGTGAAAGAACCGGGCAGATTAAAAGCAGTTAAAGGTATGGGAGTCTACCTGGAAAAATATAAAATTACCCAGGTTTCGATGAACCTGACGAACTATAATATTACTCCAATCCATACAGCTTTTGAAGAAGCTAAAAAGGAAGCAAAAAGATTTGGGATAGAAGTTACCGGAAGTGAAATTGTAGGACTAGTGCCATTGGAAGCTCTTCTGCAGGCAGGTAAATTTTATTCGAGGGAGAAGGAGTTAGAAGAAAATGAGCTAGTTGATATTGCAGTAAAAAATTTAGGTTTGAATGATCTGCATATATTTAATAAAGATGAGAAAATTATAGACTACCTGATTTAAATAACTCAATAACTTAATAACCATAAAAACCGTTTATCCAAAACCGGTTGATTATAATTCTCTTTAGCTTTATGTTAGCAGTAAAATTTCTCTATTCACTATAAAGATTATATACAATTATTTAATCTTTCCCACATTTATAAGCATATTTAATAACTACAACCAAGGAGCTGTTATGAAATTATCGGCTGTTCTTTTCTCCGCATTTTTATTTCTTGTTTTAAGCAATTCGGCACTATTCAGCCAGGACATGGATGCCCAGCAGAAAGCCTGGATGGAATACATGACCCCGGGGAAATATCATGAGATGATGGCTAAAACTGTGGGCGAATGGAAAACGGTTATCAAGTGGTGGATGAGCCCCGGATCTGAGCCGATGGTATCGGAGGGAACCGCAGTTAATGAAATGATAATGGGGGGCAGATATTTAAAGTCTACTCATACATCCACTATGATGGGTCAGCCGTTCGAGGGAATGATGGTTCAGGGTTATGACAATGCAAAAAAGGAATTTGTAAGCACATGGATTGACAACATGGGAACAGGCATTACTTCAGCCGTGGGAAAATATGACGAAGCAGCACAGACCATAACCTTCGAAGGCTTAATGATCGACCCGTCTACCGGAGCAGATTTAAAATACAAACAAATCCTAAAAATTATCGATCAAAATAAACAAGTTATGGAAATGTACAATCTCTCCAATGGAAATGAGGTCAAAACGATGGAGATTGAACTTACACGGAAACAATCATAATAAATTATTTAAATAGGTTAATAAGAGCTTGTCGTTAAATTGAATGCAAAATGGAAAAGAAATGGTTTAGCAATATTCGTTAACCCGATATGGCGAGGTCATCGTAGCTGATATCTCATTACATTTTAGTTAATTTTCTATCTGAAAATCACAAATAACAAAAGCCAAATAACAAATAATGTTCAATAATTAATGTTCAATATTCAATTTCTCAATCAATGCAGGCTTCGAAAAGTTTCAGATAAAAAATATAGTTGTTAAAAAATCATTAGCCGAAGATTATTTTGAAGCTTAATTTTATTAATATAAATCATCAGAGGTTTTTATGATACCGGCAGTTGAACTTAGACCCCAATTGCATGAAAGACAGAGAAGATTAAAAGCTGCAATTGAAGAGATGGGAGAAACAGATCATCTAGTAAACCTTTTGCAGGAAGTCGATGCTGCCCTGGAAAGAATGGATAAGGGAACATACGGCTTGTGCGAAGTCTGCCATGAT
>DATKLQ010000357.1:0-15645 GCA_035542335.1 Ignavibacteriaceae bacterium
TTAAAAGCCGCAACAGCTAATCCTGCTCAATCCCTGAGATACGAATAACGGTAAAGCGGTTACTTTTTAACACTCTTTATAACAAGCGAGAGAGTTATATGTTAAAAAATTATCTTAAACTGGCCTACAGAAATATTAAAAAGAGTAAAACTTTTTCAATAATAAATATTCTTGGATTTGCTTTTGGAATTTCGGTTTGTCTTCTGATTGTACTGTTCCTGATAAAAGAATACAGTTATGATTCCTACAATCGCAATGCAGACCAGATTTATAAACTGGTGGATGTTAACGATAATTCAAGCGCTATTGATTACCGTGTGGGTTCCTCAATAATGGACCGGTACCCGGAAGTAAAAAATGTATGTTTTGTTCAAGTGCTTCCGATGAAATTCGGCTTAAGTTATAAAAACCAAGGGTTCAGCATTGATAATATCATGTCCGTTAACAATGCTTTTTTTAAAATTTTTACGACTCATTTTATTTATGGGAATCAATTTGAACCTCTTGCCGATCCCAACTCAATAGTGCTCACGGAAAGTTCCGCCAGAAAGATTTTTGGAAACGAAAATCCGCTCGGAAAGCAAATTGTACTGATGCGCAATTTTCCTTTAATAGTAACCGGAGTGATAAGTGACTTCCAGGAAAACTCGAGCATCAATGCAAACATGATAGTTAATATGGAGAACAACAATTTTAAGTTTAGTTTTTCATGTGCAAACGGTAAAGACAGCAGTACATATAGGTATCCTTTTAATATCTATCTTTTTTTAAGACCAGGATCTAATCCCGCACAACTCCTGCAAAAGATTAATAATAATACCGAAACTATCCGGCCGTATGTTAAAAAGGCGGGATTTATTGAACTAACGGGTACCTACCTCAAAGATAATACAACCGGAAGCACTACCAAAAGAGGGAATCCGGGACTTTTAAGATTACTTACCGCGATCACTCTTGTGGTGCTTTTACTTGCTATAATCAATTATATTAACCTTTCGATAGCCCGGCAAAATAAAAGGAACAAAGAAACGGGTATACGAAAAACAGTCGGAGCCGGGAGGAAAGATATTGTTTCACTCTTTCTGCTGGAATCAATTCTTGTGACTATCATTGCCTTTGCAGCTGCAATCATTATTGCGGAGCTTTTAATCCCGTTTTTCGGAAATATTGTAGATACACGGCTAAGCATGATGCCGCTTATAAAGTTCCCCGGAAACATTTTTTTGTTTATGTCGATTCTTCTGATCGGCATTATATCAGGAATAATTCCTGCACTTTTATTCTCTTCGTTTAATCCTGTTTGTACTCTAAGCGGGAAAATGATGACTTCAGGCAGGAAGAACTATTTTAGGAGTATCTTAATTGTTTTCCAGTTTACCGTATCCATCTCACTTATATTTTGTATCATTGTTATTCATGGACAGATTTGGTACGTAAAACATGATAATCTCGGTTTTGAAAAGGAGCAGCTTTTAAAAATCAACATCCCTTTTGCAGATAGTAAGGACGGTTCGGTATTAATAAATAAGCTGAACGGATATTCGGCAATCAAAAATATATCCGCGTCGAATGGGGTGCCGGGAGAAATACACTTCTCTATGGGATCGGGAGTAGAGGGAAAAGAACAGAGCATATCCTGTATTGCAGCCGATTCAAACTTCTTAAGAACCTTAAATATTGTGGTTGCTGAAGGCAGAACTCTGCTACCGGGGGATTATGGCCGGACATGCATGGTTAACGAAACTGCATATAAATATTTTGGCTGGGATAATCTAGATAATAAAAGGTATAATAATGGCAGAGAAGGCGGATTCGAAGTTATAGGTGTAGTTAAGGATTTTCACACTGCTTCTCTTCATCAGGCCATTGATCCGATATGTATCTTATTCACCTCTCAGTATTCTCTTTCAACCATCACTGTGAAAATAGATAAAGGAAAAACCTCACAGACAATGGCATATCTTCAAAAAGTCTGGAAAGAAGTTTTTCCGGATTATCCGCTTGAGTATCAATTTTATGATGAATGGTTTAATCAGATGTATATGAAGGATGAGAAGTTCGCAAATGCCATTAGCATGTTTGGAACTTTCGCCGTAATTATTTCTTGTCTCGGTATTCTGGGACTGGCGATCTTTTCTTCAGAACGTCGTGCAAAAGAAATAGGCATACGAAAGGTCCACGGGGCAAGCATAAATGATGTAATTATTTTAATAAACATAGATTTTGTGAAATGGTTGTTGTGTGCGTTCATTCTTGCTTGTCCAATCGGTTTCTATGCAATAAATAAATGGCTTCAGGATTTTGCATATAGAATAGAAATCACCTGGTGGATGTTTGCACTATCCGGCGGTATTGCTTTAGTGATTGCTTTAGCTACAGTAAGCTTTCAGTCAATCAAAGCTGCAACGGCAAACCCGGTGGAGTCATTAAGATATGAGTAAACCGGCATCTGACGAAGTTTTGGAAAATTTCAAAAACCTAAAAAGGAAAGAAAATGTTAAGAGCAGTTTTTTATTCAGCTGTTTTTGTTTTCTTACTGTCATGGACTTCATTTTCACAGGACAGCACCTTTGTCCCCGATTTGTCTAAAGTAGCTAATGAGAATGGCTGGAAGATCTCCAACCGTAAAGCCAGCCTGGTAAAAGAAAATGAGAGTGTCTCCGTTTATTTTAATTCGCAGGAAGGTGACGGAGTTGCATGGCTGGAAGGATTTAATTTCGGAAACGGAATAATTGAAGTCGATATAAAAGGAAAAGATGTTCAGGGAAGCAGCTTTGTAGGTATTGCTTTTCATGGAGTTGATGAAAAAACATATGATGCCGTATATTTCCGGCCTTTTAATTTTAAGAGTGAAGATCCGGTCCGTAAAGGGCATTCGGTTCAATATATTTCACATCCGATTTATACATGGAATAAACTCCGGGAGGAGCATCCGGGAGAGTATGAAAATGCTGTTGAGCCGGTTCCTGATCCGAATTCTTTTTTTCATGCAAAGATTGTTATTGAAAAACCAAAGATTAGTGTATATGTAAACGATAGTAAAAATCCATCCCTTGAGATTAAAGAATTGTCGGATAGAAATAACGGCTGGATAGGTTTGTGGGTTGGTAATTATTCAGACGGTACTTTTTCTAATCTTAAAATAATTAGTAAGAATAAATGATTGGGATAAAAATTAGTGATAATCAATAACGAAATGTAAGCTTTTAATTTTAACAAGCGATTTAACAGACTAGGATTCAGGAGGAAAAATGTTTAAAAGTTATTTAACAATAGCTTTAAGGAACATCAGGAGATTCAAAGTATTTTCCGTTATAAATATTGCGGGATTATCATTCAGCCTTGCTGTAGTAATTTTAATCGCGGCATTTATGCAGAATGAATTAAGTATAGATAAGTTTCATGCCAACTATTCGAAAATTTATAAAATAAGTAAGGGCACTACCCCAGTACAAATTGGGGAAATAATAAAATCCAAGATTCCCGAAATTAAAAGCCTTGCTCGTGTAGACATTATAAGCTCCCCGTCAGTTACTATAAAATACAATGAGAAGATATTATCGTTTCAGAATGCAATATATACTGAGCCGGATTTCTTCAATATCTTTTCATTTAAGCCCCTCCAGGGAGATATAAAATCCGCTTTGGAAACACCGCTCTCTATAATTTTAATAAAGAGTGAAGCCAGAAGAATCTTTGGGGATGAGAATCCGTTGGGTAAATCAATTAAAGTAAATAATGAATTCGAACTGACGGTTAAAGCAGTAATTGAGGATATTCCCCAAAATTCTTCAATACAGTTTAACGGGGCAATATCCCTGGAAACTCTGAAGATCAGGAACGGAAAAAATAATGATCCTTTCGACTGGCAGCATTGGAATTATTGTACTTATGTTTTGTTCCCGGATAAGGTTAACCATGCCGAAGTAATTAATAAAATAAATAATATATTAAAGCTGAACATTCCCGAACAAGCCAAAGATATAAATGTAGAGGTCATTCCATTTAAACAATTGTACTATGATCCCAACAACTTTGGGATTCAGAAAAAGGGGAGCACTGAAAAAAACTTTGCGCTGATTTCGATTGCCCTTCTTATCCTCATAATAGCAATAATCAATTATATGAATCTCACAACTGCCAGGGCCGCTATGCGTGTAAAAGAAATCGGGGTGAGAAAAACAGTTGGAGCTTCAAAGCTGTTTTTAATTTATCAATTTTTAAGCGAGTCTGTATTCATCACTATAATTTCTATGATCACCGCTCTTTTAATTGCTTCGACCCTGCTTCCTGCTTTTAATGAATTAGTAGGTTCACAACTTCAATTGTTTCCTGATTCAATTTTTACCAGGTGTGTGGTTTTATCTTTAGCAGCTGTTATTCTGGGAATTTTATCAGGAGTTTATCCTGCATTTTACATTACATCTTTCAAGCCCGATTCGGTTTTGCGGGGTGCTGTTAGTTCCGGGAAAAGCAAAATGGTTTTATGGAAAGGTTTAATTATACTGCAGTTCACGATAGCTGTTACGCTTATTATTTCGACAATAGTAATTTATCGTCAGATGGAATTTATAAATGACAAACATCTCGGATTCCAAAAAGACAACATAATTTATTTTCCGACTAACAATCAAATATTAAGTAATAAAGATGCTTTTGAAAATGAAATTCTTAATCAATCGTATATTGAAGATTTTGCCTATTCATTTGATGTTCCGGGGAAGATGTCTATGAAATGGGGTAATAATTTAAAGTATGAAGGGAAGGAGACAAGGATCTGGTATACGGCAGTCTTTTCAACTTATGATTTTATGAGAATAATGAATTTGAAAATTATTGCCGGCAGAAACTTTTATAATGATACAACCGATTACGGGAGCATAATAATAAACGAAGCATTTGCAAAAACTTATAACCTGAAGAAACCTTTGGAAGCCAGCCTGGCTGATAATTTAAAAGTTGTTGGGGTTGTGAAAGATTTTAATTATCAGTCTCTCCGGTCGAAGGTTGAGCCTCTGGCTTTCCTGAATTATCCTCTTATTACAAATGCTTTGGTAAAATTAAAATCAACAAAATACAAAGATATCAAATCAGTTATAAATCACCTGGAATCTGTATGGAAAAAGTATTCCCCTGATTTTCCTTTCGAATATAATTTTCTTGATGAAAGCCTTGCAAGCCAATATAAGGCTGAAGAAAGATTTGAAAAAGCATTTATAAGCTTTTCGCTTCTCGCAGTCATTATTTCCTGTCTTGGATTATTCGGACTAATTTCCTTCACCACCGAGCAAAAAACAAAAGAAATCGGAATCAGAAAAGTATTAGGTGCATCGATTTCCGGTATATGCACGATGCTTTCAAGACAATTTATAATACTGGTTTTGATATCAATTATAATAGCAAGCCCGCTTGCATATTATACATCAAGTAAATGGCTGCAGAACTTTGCCTACAGAATAGAAATCAGCTGGTGGATGTTTGTATTGGCAGGTGGAGTTGCTCTACTAATTGCAATTGCAACAGTAAGCTTTCAGGCAATTAAAGCTGCAACAGCAAACCCGGTTGAATCACTTCGGTATGAATGATATCGGAGCGCGGAGATCCCGGCTTGCCAAGATGGAGAGTTTGGGAGATTGAATAGGAACTAAAAACAAATTTATAAACTTTTAACAAGCGACTTAACGCGGATTGCGATTTTCGGAGGAATCATGTTCAAAAATTATTTGAAAATTGCTCTTAGAAATCTTTTCATTAATAAAGTATACTCCTTCATCAATATTACAGGACTATCTGTTGGTCTGGCAGTGGCTCTGCTTATTGCAATTTGGGTTTATGATGAAATTAACTATAACAGTTTTCACAAAAATCTGCCCGACATTCACAGGGTCGTAGTTGATTATGATGGTGAACGCATTCCAACAACTGTCGGACCTATGGCAGCGTTTTTAAAGGATCGAATACCGGAAATTATTAATGCTACAAGATTCAAGGAAGATAAAACTATACTCAAGTATGGAGAGAATAGTATAAGAATCAAGGGATTAAATGCCGAGCCGGCTTTTCTCGATATTTTTACTTTTCCCGAACTGCAGGGAAACTGCCGGAAATCTTTGGATGAAACAAATATGCTTGTCCTTACTCGATCAACCGCACAAAAACTTTTTGGTAACGAAAATGCTGTGGGCAAAAAAGTAACATTGGCTAACAAATGGGAATTTATTGTTGGCGGCATTGTTAAAGATGTTCCCCGAAATACGGATCCGCCGTTTGATTTTGAATATCTGGCCCCATTTAAAATTTACTATTTCTGGAGGGATCCGGATAACTGGAATGCAAGCGGCGATTACAGCACTTGGGTTCAATTAATCCCAAATGCCGACCTTGCTGCTGTGAACCGAAAGATAACGGATTTAATAAGGATCTATAACCAGGATGAAAAATTAAATATTTATCTTCAACCCTTTTCCGATATACATCTGAAACCAAATACTACCCGCTGGGATGGTCCTCACGGCGACATTAAATATGTAATTATTTTTTCCATGCTGGCATTTGTTATTCTTTCTATTGTTTGTATCAACTTTATTAATCTTTCAACAGCACGGTTTTTAGTTCGAACCAAAGAGATAGGTATCCGGAAAGTGGTTGGGGCAAGCCGCAGTCAAATCTTTATTCAGGGATTGATTGAATCATTTCCTTATACTCTGGTTGCAGTACCAATAACAATATTATTGTGTGAATTTGTTATGCCTTACTTCAATCTGCTTTCAGGAAAAAACCTTGCTATTAATTATTCGGCAAGTTGGTTATTGATTTTTGGTATTGGAGCCATCATTTTCACAGGACTGCTGTCAAGCATATACCCGGCGGTATTTCTTTCCGGATTTATTCCTGCAAAATTATTGAACAAAGTAGCCCTGTCATGGGAGCAGAGCATACGAAAGAAAGAGACTTCTGCATTCCGGAACATTCTTGTTTCTTTCCAGTTTGCTCTTTCAATTACGGCAATTATATGCACCATAATTATTGTGCACCAGTTGAATTTTATAAGAAGCAGCAATTTTGGTTTTGATAAAAATAACCTGATCTATCTTAATCTTGGAAGCAACTACAATGAAAGTGCATTTACTACTTTTAAAACTGAACTGAAAAGAATTAATGGAGTACAGAATACCTCATTCTCAAACTCTATTCCTGCAGCATCGGATTACATCCCGCTGACAAAATGGAAACTGAATAACCAGGAAAGGAGCGGTGGATTTACAACATTTGAAGTTGATGCCGATTATTTAAAAACAATGAGAATCAGCTTGAATAAAGGAAGGTTTTTTAATGAAACAATTCCAACAGATTTCAGAGAGTCATTTGTAATAAATCAAGCTGCGGTAAAGGAAATGGGGATTAGTAATCCGATTGGCGAGATTATTGAAGTTTCTGATCGAAAGGGTAAGATAATCGGGATTGTAGATAACTATAATTTCGAAACTTTCCGCGACGAAATTAAGCCTCTCATGATGTACTATACACCTACAAATTATATTTTGAATATCCGGGTTTCGCCGCAGAATTTTCCAACTACAATTTCAAAAATTGAAAAACTTGTTCAGCAATATTTCCCTGGATTACCTTTTGAGTGGCATTTCCTCAATGAACAAATCGATGCTATTTACAGGGCTGATCAACGTATGATGAATATATTCAGCATCGGTTCTATTCTGGCAATTCTTATTTCTTGTCTGGGTTTGTTTGGACTGGTTTCTTTTCTAATGCAGCATAAGACCAAGGAAATCGGGATTCGGAAAATACTCGGTGCATCAATTCCGCAAGTGCTTATACTGCTGTCAAAAGATATTGTAAAGCTGTTTATAATAGCTAACCTTGTTGCATGGATGGCAGGGTATCATTTTATGAGCGTATGGCTGCAGGACTTTGCATATAAGATAAATATGCAGTGGTGGTACTTTTTTCTTGCCAGTGGAATTGCTCTAGTGATAGCATTGGTAACAGTTAGTTTCCAGGCTATTAAAGCAGCAACGGCAAACCCTGTTGAGTCACTCAGGTATGAGTGACGAAGTCGAGGCTTGCCGGATGGATTGTTTGAGATATGAATGGAACTGTTCGCTCGTGAACATCGGTAAGGCGTTTTCGTACAGTAATTTCCAGATACGATTTATTTTATTAAAAATATTGAAGGCATATTATTTGATTTAATGATCAGGTTG
This sequence comes from Ignavibacteriaceae bacterium, assembly GCA_035542335.1. Classification (GTDB taxonomy): domain Bacteria; phylum Bacteroidota; class Ignavibacteria; order Ignavibacteriales; family Ignavibacteriaceae; genus DATKLQ01. Next base: position 8,223 of record DATKLQ010000357.1, read on the forward strand.
ATATAAAAAAAAGAAAGTCAGCTTTCCTCTTATCGCTGAAAATTATTTTAACTTAAGCAAAAGCACCTGCTTTATGCAAACAGGGAACAGGGTGGAAAAATGTTAGAACATTTCTTACTAATTATTTTCAGAAGCTTCCTGCGGTTTAAAAATACTTTTCTGATAAACCTGCTCGGTCTTTCAACCGGGCTTGCCTGCGTTTTACTTATTTACTTATGGGTAAATGATGAATTGAATTTTGACAAGTTCCATAAGAATGATGCTCAGCTTTACCAGGTAATGGCTAATCATAATAACACGGGAGATATTGTTACCATGGAGAGTACGCCGGATCTTCTTGCGGAAACCATGGCTGAGGAATTGCCCGAGGTAAAATTTGCGGCTGCAGTTTTACCGGCTCAACTGATTGGTAATTTCGTGATCGCAGATAAGGAGAAAAAATTCAAAGCAGCAGGGCAGTTTGCAGGTAAAGACTTCTTCAACATTTTCTCTTACGACCTGATCTACGGAAATAAAAATCAGGTGCTGTCGGGTAAAAGCACAATAGTAATTTCTCATCAGCTCGCCTTAAAGATATTTAATACTACAGCAAACATAATCGGTAAAACGCTGGATTGGCAGTTGCTCGGAATCGGCGAACCGGTTGTAGTGTCCGGTATATTTGAAAATCCCCCGTCTAATTCCTCCGCACAATTCGACTTTGTATTGCCGTTTGAAGCATGGAAATACTTTTGTAATAAAATAGGCAGACCTATAAATTGGGATAACCATGCACCTTATACTTATCTTGTTTTGAATAAGGGAACAGATCTCGATGAGTTTAATAAAAAGATAGAAGGTTTTGTTAAAAAGAAATATGAAAACTCTGTTGTAACCTTATTTACCAGAAAATATTCCGATGGTTATCTTTATGGAAAATATGAAAACGGTATGCAGACCGGAGGAAGGATTAATTATGTAAGGATATTTTCAATCATTGCCGTTTTTATCCTCCTAATTGCTTGTATTAATTTTATGAATTTATCTACCGCAAAAGCAGGATGCAGGCTAAAGGAAGTAGGGATAAAAAAAGCAATAGGTGCAGGAAGAAAAAGTCTTATACTTCAGTTCCTTGGAGAATCGTTAATGATGGCTTTTTTCTCATTGATGATTTCTTACATTCTTGTTGAAATTTTTCTTCCTGAGTTCAATGAAATTACCGGAAAGCATCTGTCTCTAAAATTTGATATCAATTTTATATCAGCTCTTGTCGGAATTACTTTATTTACAGGCTTGATATCGGGAAGCTATCCTGCATTGTACCTTTCTAGATTTAACCCAATAAATATATTAAAAGGTAAATCCGTCGCTTCATCGCGGGAAATATTTGTAAGAAAAGGATTGGTAGTCTTCCAGTTCAGTCTTTCAATTATCTTCATCATAGCAGTTCTGGTTGTCTATAAGCAGTTGGAATATATTCAAACAATGAATCCCGGTTTTGAGAAGGATGATATTATTTATTTTGAAAAGGAAGGGAAAGCAGCGGAAAATACAGATGCTTTTCTTACGGAATTGAAAAAAATTCCCGGGGTAGTAAATGCATCAAGCATATTAAGCACTGTCGTCGGGAGTCAAAATACCACCGGCGGACTTTCCTGGGAAGGAAAAAATCCTGATGAAAGTATTTATTTTGAAGAAGTTTGCGTAGGGTATGATATGCTTGAAACACTCGGAATTAAAATGAAAGAAGGCAGGGCTTTTTCCAGAGACTTTGGGTCAGATGATACCAAAATAATTTTTAATGAAGCTGCCATTAAAATAATGGGATTGAAAGATCCTATCGGCAAAGTTGTAAAGCATTATAGCGGCGATAAAGAAATTATCGGCGTCGTTAAAGATTTTCATTTTGAATCTCTTCACGAAATTATAAAGCCTCTTTTATTCAGAATTGAGCCCCGGTTTTCAATTAATTTTATGGTTAGAATTGAACCCGGCAAAGAAAGTGCAGTTTTAAAAGATCTCAAAAATTTTTATGAAAAATTTAACCGCGGTTACTCTTTTGAATATAAATTTCTTGATGAAGATTACCAGGCTCAATATGCTTCGGAAAAAAAAGTTGAAACCCTTTCAAAATATTTTGCAGGGTTGGCTATAATTATTTCCTGCCTCGGTCTGTTCGGGTTAGCTGCTTTTACTGCAGAGAAAAAAACAAAGGAAATCGGTATAAGAAAAGTGCTGGGAGCCAATGCTAACCGGATTGCAGTTCTTCTTTCGAAAGATTTTCTGGTTCTTATTGTCTTATCATTCCTGGTAGCAAGTCCTGTTGCATGGTATTTTACTAAAAACTGGCTTCAGGATTTTGCGTATAGGATTGACATAAGTTGGTGGATGTTTGCACTTGCAGGAGGTATTGCTCTTACAATCGCTTTTTTCACGGTTAGTTTCCAGGCAATAAAAGCTGCAACTGCAAATCCGGTCAAAGCACTTCGATATGAATAATATTGGAGTGTTAAGATCCCGGCTTGTCGGGATGGAGAGTATAAGATTTAAATAAATCGCAGAGCGCATAGCGCTTTGCGCAAAGCGAACAAGGAGGAATTGTGTTAATAAATTATTTGAAAATTGCTTTGCGAAACTTAATACGTCATAAAGCATTTTCATTAATCAATATACTTGGATTGGCATTTGGCATAGCAGCATGTGTGATTATATACTTCTTTGTTTCATTCGAAAAAAGCTACGATACTTTTAACGTAAATGCTGAAAATATTTACCGTCTTAAAAATATTCGTTATTATACAAGCGGTACCGATAGCAGTACCGGTTGCATTGCGCTTTTAGGTCCGACATTGAAAGAAGAGATTCCGGAAGTGGTTAGTTTTGCACGGGTAAGAAAAATTTCGACCCTTGCTTCAGCTAATAATAATTGTTTTAATGAGAAAAATATATTTTGGGCAGACTCTTCGTTTTTAACAATGTTTTCTTTTCCTCTTATCTCGGGAGATGTCAATAAAGCTCTTGCTGATAAATATTGTGCGGTACTGACTGAAAAAACAGCGTTAAAATACTATGGAAACGTAAATGTGCTGGGTCAAACTATCCAAATTGGCGGCACGGATTTTAAAATTACAGGGGTAACTGAAAATGTTCCTCCTAACTCCCACATACAGTTCGATATTCTTATATCTTTCACCACACAATTAAACGATCAATTTTGCTGGGGATGTAATAATAACACTACTTATATACAAATTTCTACGGGAACAAAAAAAACTGTAATAGAAGAAAAACTTCCTTTGATTACGGCAAAGTTGCATGACAGACAAAAAGATGGTTTTGAAAGAGCATATTTACTTCAACCATTAAAGGATATACATTTATATTCCAACTTAAGATTTGAGCATGAAGAAAATGGAAATTATAAAACAATAAATTTCTTTTCGTTAACTGCAATTATAGTTTTGCTGATTGCCTGGATAAATTATATTAATCTTTCAACAGCACGCTCAATCGAAAGAGCAAAAGAAGTCGGGCTTCGTAAAGTAGCAGGCGCCGGTTTCGGGAGTCTAATCCGGCAGTTTTTATTGGAATCGTTCATCATAAATTTAATCGCTGTTATCCTTTCATTTTTCATTGTTGAAATAACTCTTCCTTATTGGAGCGAATTAGCCGGAATGCCTATTACATACTCTTTATTGAAGAATGTTGATTTTATAATTCTGTTGGTCGGACTGGTTTTTATTAGCCCGATAATTGCAGGAATATATCCTGCCTTTATTATTTCAACTTATTTACCTGTCTCAATTTTGAAAGGAAGTTTTAAAAGCTCTTTAAAAGGAATTATTCTTAGAAAGGGACTCGTGATTTTCCAATTTGCAATTTCTATTACTTTGATAGCGATTGTTATAGTCTTTCATATGCAGATATCTTTTATGAGGAATAAAAATCTTGGATTTGATATTAAACAGAAGCTTGTAATGAACACTCCCTCCAAATTGGAAAAAGGAATTGATAGAACAAGCGTTTATAATTCTTTCATTAATGAATTGCATAGTCAATCTTTAATTGAAGATGCGACTTATTCCTCTGTTATTCCGGGAATGGAAAACAGTGATGTGGGTGGCGGGATTAGACCAGCTAATCAAGCACAAGAGCAGGGGAAGCAGTTGAATTATGTTTATGTTGCTCAAAACTATCTGAAATTCTTCAATATTGATTTGATTGCCGGACGAAGTTTTTTTGAGAGCGATTTAACAGAATTATATATAAGAACCGGTAACAGAGGATTAATTATAAATGAAAGTGCAGTAAAAGCGTTTGGTTTTGATTCTCCTCAAAAAGCACTTGGGGTTTCGCTGGTTCACGATGATGTAAAAATTGGTAATGTAATTGGTGTAATCAAAGACTATCACCAGCAATCACTAGACAAGGAAATTAAACCGGTAATTTATGAAGGGGTAACAAGAAGTAACTATTTTATTTTCGAAATTAATGCCAGGCATGCATCTGAAAAAATCCAAAGGATAAAAGACAACTTTGAAAACATGTTTCCCGGTAATCCTTTTGAATACAATTTTCTGGATGTGTTTTTTGACAGACAGTATAAAACAGATATCCAAACTGCTGAAATTATCGGACTGTTTATGTTTTTATCGATTTTTATTTCATGTCTTGGTTTAATCGGATTATCGTCGTTAATGACAATACATCGAACTAAAGAAATAGGTGTTAGGAAAGTACTTGGTGCTTCTGTACATTCGCTCCTGGCATTACTATCAAAGGAATTTATAAAGTGGTTACTTATTTCAAACGTTGTAGCATGGCCTTTAGCCTATTACTTTATGAATAAATGGCTTGAAGATTTTGCATACAAAATTGAAATATCCTGGTGGATATTTGCTTTATCCGGCGGGATTGCTTTGGTGATTGCTTTGGCAACCGTAAGTTTTCAGGCAGTGAAAGCGGCAACGGCAAACCCTGTGGAGTCACTTAGGTATGAATAAAAGGAGGATCAGTGTTTAAAAATTATTTCAAAATTGCATTCAGAAATCTCATACGCAGCAAAGTTTTTTCCTTCATTAATATTTTAGGATTAGCTATAGGCCTAGCCTGTACAATATTAATCCTCCTATGGGTACAGGATGAGTTAAGCTATGATAATTTTCATAAAAATGGCAGCAATCTTTACCGGGTTGTGTATGAGTGGAAAACGCAGCCCGGTTTATTTGCTAATTCTCCCGGTATGCTTGCACCTGAAGCTAAAAAAGTCATTCCTGAAATAGTTGAAGCCGCCAGAATGATGAAGAGACCTAAGATGGTCATCAAATCCGTTGGAGAAGATCAAAAGAATGTTTCCGCTTTTTATGAAGAGAATTACTACCTAGTAGATCCTTCAATGTTCAAAATGTTTACGCTTCCTTTTATTAAAGGGGATCCTGAAACTGCTCTGGATAAAGGAATGGTTATTACAGAGGAGATTGCGTTAAAATATTTTGGCACAACCAATGCTCTCGGCAGAAGATTAAATGTTAACAACTGGTTTGATATAACAGTTACGGGAGTAATAAAAAATATACCCGGGAACTCCCATTTCAATTTTGATTTATTCAGCAGGCTTGAAGATTTAAAATATTTTTTCCCGGGCGGCTTTACATGGAGCAATGCAATTCATCAAACATATGTTCAGTTGACTCCGGGCGCTGATGCAGAGCTTGTCGCCGATAAGCTGGCTAAGCTGAACAAAGATAACCATCCGAGAGTTGCTGAGAATCTCAGGAAAATTTATTTACAGCCCGTCAGGGATATTTATCTTAATGCCGGTATTTCCGGGGGAACAATTAAGCAGGGAGATATAGAGTATGTGTACATCTTTTCCGTAATTGCTTTCGGCATTCTGCTGATAGCCTGTATTAATTTTGTTAATCTTTCTACTGCACGTGCGGCAGCGCGTGCAAGAACAATGGGCATGCTTAAAATAATCGGCGCTAACCGAAGTAAGCTCATTAAGCAAATTTTGGGTGAGAGTATTTTTATCTCTTTTACCGCAGCTGTTCTTTCTGTCTTACTGGTTGAGTTGTTTCTTCCTATTTACAATAATTTTACAGGTAAAGAACTAATTCTTTCCTTTAGTAATCCGCTGCATTTATCAGGATTAATATTATTGGTTCTTATAACGGGCTTGCTGGCGGGTTTAGTGCCGGCAATTTATTTTTCAAGATTTCAGCCGCTCCAGGCTTTTAGAAATGAATGGATAACCTCTAGATCAGGCGGTTTACGAAGAGCCCTTGTTATAGTACAGTTTGCATCATCAGTTTTTCTAATTGTAAGTACTCTAATAATCTCAGAACAATTGGATTTTATAAGAAACCGGAAGCTTGGATTCAATAAAGAAAATATTGTTTGTCTTCCTGTAAAAGCGAATGTCGGCTCACAGTACCCCGCATTCCGGAGCGAACTGCTTAAAAATACAACTATTAAAAATGTGGGAATAAAAAATTCTCTTACTGTAGAGTCTATTAATAATACGAGTCCATGGTGGGAAGGAAAAGAAGAAAATTCTCAATTTCAATCGGAGATAGCTGAAGTGGATTATGATTTCCTTAATACACTCAACCTTAAAATTATTGAAGGAAGAAATTTTTCAAAGGAATATTCCACTGACTTGTCCGGCGCATTTATAATAAATGAACAAGCGGCAAAAAGTATGGGACTGAATAAACCCATAGGCAAACAATTGTATGCAGGCGACAAAAAGGGATATATAATAGGTGTTGTTAATGATGCTCACTTTAAATCTCTTAGAACACCAATCCAGCCCATAATTTTTCATCTTGCCGGCAGATTTAATGATGATGTAATGGATCTATTCGGGGTAATTTATATTTCTGTTAGTTCCAAAAATATTCCGGCTGCTATTGACATTATTAAAAGCACATGGGATAAATTTAATCCGGATTATCCATTCGAATATTACTTCCTTGATGAGACCTATAACAACCTTTATAAATCTGAACAAAGGCTGGGCAATATCTTTTCCGTCTTTACATCTCTCGCTCTATTTGTTTCCATTCTCGGGCTTTTTGGATTAGCATCGTTTTTAACCGAACAGCGTACAAAAGAGATTGGGATAAGAAAAGTATTGGGAGCTTCAGTCATAAATATTGTTTCAATTTTATCCGGAAGTTTTACAAGATGGCTGGTAATTGCAAATGTAGTTGCTTGGCCCGCTGCATGGTATGTAATGAACAACTGGCTGCAGTCCTATGCTTATCATACGGGTATTAATATAACTGCATTTATCACTGCAGGAGTTCTAACAATGTCTACTACTTTTCTTACTGTGAGTTTTATTGCAATAAAAGCTGCAACTGCAAACCCGGTGGAATCACTTCGGTATGAATAATATTATAGAGCCGGCATTCCGGTTTGTCGGGATGAAAATTTA
>DATKLQ010000358.1:0-3523 GCA_035542335.1 Ignavibacteriaceae bacterium
CAGCGGATTAATTATTTTGGAGCTAGTAGGTGAGGATGAGAAGAAGCAGGAGCTTGCGCGGAAACTTTCGGTTCTTCCGGGTGTTACTTCCAGGTTAGTTGATCTGGAGGTTGATCAATAAGATCTAAATCCTTTTTTAATATCGGAAGACTGGAATGTTGGAATAATGGAGTATTGGAATATTGGATTGGGGGAAAATTAGAATGTTAGAATATTCTATTACAGATACTTTTAGTTATATCCCCTTTTTTGTCACAATTACAATAAACATTCTTTTATTTAGCTGTAAATAAACTCCCTGCTCTTGTTCAATAATATACTATATTCAATAACATTCCCCCGGGCATCTCCTGTAATTTTTTCACTACAAAAAGATCTTCTTTCACGGCTTCAACCCTTCCGTTCTCCTAATGCAATGCCGCTACTCGGATCGAAATGCCTCGCCTGCAATGTATGTGTCGAAGAATTCCTGAAACCGAACTACCTTTCCTTGCAGAATGGTAATCAAATGCACAAAGTCGGTATCATATATTTTACCTGTCGGTTTTACCAAGCATCTAGTATATCCTACTACAGCAACGCTATCTTGATCCATTAGGAATTTTTTGGGTTTAAGTTCTAGTATGTCCTCCGAATCATGGCCGATTCGAAGCCATTCAAGGAATCCGGCATGGCCAAATCGTATTCCGCCTGCTGGATTGAACGGGTTTGCAGGCTCAGACCATTCGACGTCAGGGCTGAGAAGCGATATTATTGCGTCTATATCGTGTTTAGCGAATAATGCATAGAGGTGCTGCACAAGCTTAAGATTATCTTGATACGATCTGCTCGATACGTTGTTTGTCATTAAGCCTCCGCTCTATAACGATCCGTATTGTTAGTCGAAATCTCTGCCATGGCTGCGTGCATAATGCGCTGCACTAGGCTGTGCCATGTATGAGTGTCTCGAATTAGTGGGAATTAAGCGAGCCGCACAAGATCAAAGATCGCGCACGACATTGAGCTCAAAGCATGTTCTTACAGCGATGATACTATCACCTCGCCTATGCTTCTTTGCTCCGGCTCCGCGAAGTACGGCTTGAGATGCACTGCAAACCAGGCAGGACCGAATGATTTTGCTGCAGCCTCTGCGCAGGCAGCATCCCGCCAGAATATAATGACGATTGCCCGATCTTCAGCGGCTTTTACAAAATGAAAACCTTTAAAACCATCGTAACTTGAAAGAAGAGGCAAACCGTCCCTCTCAACTATGCTTCGAAAACTTTCAACAGGTTTTGCAAAATGTAAATGATTAACGACGGCAAACATGCATGACTCCTTCTATTATTTATCCTTACTTCTCCTCAGGCCGTGAATATTTGCTTCTGCAGTGGTTGCGGTTCATTCGCTTCTGGAGAAATCGGCACTAATATATCTTAGTCCTGGGTAAACCATCTTTGACGACCTTAGCTTCTGGACCAAGAGGCCGAGTAACGCGCCATAGGTCCAAGCAACAAATGGAAATGTACTTGGTATGCTATATTAGCTGCCGCTGACCATTGGTTAATAAATATATCTTTTCGATTCTTGAAGATAGGTGCTTTAGAGCAAGCGGGAGGAAGATTTTTGTCGGCAATTTATTTTTTCTTACCGACTATTAAATATGCCATTCCTTCATACACCTCAAATTCTTTTATATCCGTCATATTTTGCGGAATCGGCGGACGATCCTTTATAAAACCGGGATTCATTTTAATCAAAATCTTTTTCCGGAAATTATTCGGGTAATTTTTAGAAAATCCTTCATCTCCCCAAGATACAATTCCTTCCTTCTTTACTACCCTGGCAAATTCATTAATTGCTTTTTGAGGTTCGTTAAATAAATTTACGCCGCCAAAATGAAAGAGCGCATCAAATGATTCATCTGCAAAAGGAAGATATTGGGCATTCCCATGTACTAATTGGATATTTAATTCTTTGTTTTTTAACCGGCATTGTTTAAGCATGCCTATTGATAAGTCCAAAGATACAATTTCACCTTCTGCCTGAATTGATTGCCTCAAATAAGGTTGAAAGACACCCGGGCCGGGAGACACTTCTAAAATTTTCATCCCGGATTTTAAACCTAAGAAAGAAATTATTTTTTCTCTGCCTTTTGCTATATCAACACCAGTAAATAACTTTCCAATTACTCTTTCATTGAAATCATATAATGGAGCGAGCCAATTATAAAATTTATTCATTTTGGCATCTTCTCCAATTATATCATGCGGATAAACAATCGAAAGGATTCCATCTTTTACCTGATACTCTTTACCATCAGACCGAAAATAACCATTATCCCGTAATTCAAGCAGTTCCCCGGTTTCCGGACATCTGATTATTTCATTAAACCATTTTGGATACGACATTGATATCTCCTAAGTCAAAATTTTTTGCAGCGCCGGTAATAGCTAATGGAAACCAATTACATTATTTTCCGATAATTATATAATTAATCAAGTAAACTGCCATTATCAGAAAAATTAATAAATTTGAAATCATCGGAATCCGCTCATTTGGATCATCAGGATTCCTAATTAGATGATTTAGTCCCGCTATTCCTAAAAATAATCCGCCGGAAAATGCAGCCACAATACGCCATTGCGGAATTACTAGAGAGATTATTGCAGTTAATCCTGCACATATATTGGCAAACCCGAGTTCTCTTATTACCACAAAACTTTCTTTATCCTTAAAATGAAAAATTGTCTCAGCTGTGAATTCCGGCTGAAAAGTTTGTCTTAATCCGGCAATTAACAATCTACATCCGACTGACCAAAATACAAACCACTTTCCTATCAATGAAAATAGGTTCGGATTATTTCGGCTCAGCCGATAATCAATCAAAACAGATATTGTCGGAAGGATAAACATCAACAATATCGCCGAGTATAAATATATTCTGTTCGCTTTCATTTTTTTTCTTCACTAATTTTAAGACTGAATGGCCTTGATCCTAATGGGGTTCACCTTGAGTTCGCGCGGCGCGGGCGTATCAGCCTGGCAACAGCCACCTAGTACAATTGAGAATTCGTTTGCGTTCAGGGTTTTGCTGAGTTTTGCTGCAAGCCGACGGGAAGTTTCTTGTAATGCCTTTAGATATAGAATGCGAGTCTGTTCATCATGATAGTTTACCGATTGCTGCAATCATCACTTTTAATGAACCTGATTTCGATAATCTCTCTTCAACCAAGAAACAACTTTCCGCGTCAGTTGATCACGTACGTTCTTGAAAGAATGATCGGCATCGAAGACCTCTATTTCTAATTGCTCTGCTCCATGTATCTGCAAAGCTCTGTAAAGAGGTATAATGTGATGTTCTATGGTGTTAGCTTGATCGTTCCATCCGCCTATGAGAAAAATATCCTTATAAGATAGCTGTTCTGCATGTTTGACAAGATCGTACTTGTCCATGTCCATTAAAACATCAGCAAACATGTCTTTGGCGTTCAGAGAATTAAAACCCGAACTTGATATTCCCTGTTCCAAGAGATCCTCAACA
>DATKLQ010000359.1:0-9798 GCA_035542335.1 Ignavibacteriaceae bacterium
AAAATTTTATAGCCGGGAGGGTAGTCTGGAAATCTGTCGAGCCGGCTCTCTTTAATCATCTTATTAAGCTTAATTTTTATCTTTGGTCAGTACTAATATTTTTTGAATATATTAAAGGTACTCGTGGTATTGGTTCGATAATAAGATTGACGATTCAGTTTAATGATCTTGCGGGCTTTTTTACTACTTTAATTATTATAGGCATAACGGTATTCATTCTTGTGCTGACAAGCAGTTTGATAAAACGAAAATATTTTTTTTGGGAGGCTGAATAGTAGTGGACCCGTTTTTACTCCAGGTAAAAAATCTTTCCAAATATTACAGCAGGCACGGTTTGGAGAAGCTGCCTGTCTTAGAATCAATCAATTTTTCGATTGAAGAATCTAAAAACGGCAGAATTATCTCCATTTTAGCTCCGTTCCGAACCGGAAAAACTACTCTTCTGAAAATTATTTCGGCTTTAGAGATGCCGTCGGAAGGTGAAGTTTTATTATTCGGAAGAAAGTATGAGAATCCTGACGGTGAGATTGCTTATCTGCCAGAAAAACCTTCGCATTTCCCCTGGCTGAACGTGGAAGAAAATATTAAACTCATTTCTCAAATAAAAGATGAAAAATTACCTTTTGAAACAGTCAAAAAAATAATATCATTAATAGGATTAACCGGTTATGAAGATTTTATTCCTCATAATAAAAGCTACGGTTTCCGTTTCCGGGCTGCGTTAGGACGTGCTTTAGCTGCAAACCCGAAAATCATTTTACTTGATGATGTTTTTAAAAATATTGATACCGAATCAAGAGACGAATTGTATATGATGCTCAATGAAATTAAAAATGAATTAAAGCTCACCTTTATTCTTACTACGACTAATGTAACCGAGTCTATACTTTTATCGGATCAGATTTTTTTAATGTACGGTAAACCGGGAAAAATGTTAATGGAAATAGATCCTGATAAATTAAAAAAAGCCTCCGGGAATGTTAAAACGGAAGAATTTACCTCTATTCGAAAAGAAATTGAAACTGCTTACCAGGTAGAAAACTTCGGTAGTTCAATTAACATCTCCATTTAGTAATTGTGGCTCGTGGTATAATACTTGCTAAATTTCAACAAAACACCATTTTATGCATAAAAAGTTTGATGAATTATTAAAAAAAAGAGATCAGGCAAAGCTAGGCGGCGGTGACGAAAAAATTGAAAAACAGCATAAAAAAGGTAAATTAACTGCACGGGAAAGAATAGAATTATTAGTTGATGAGGGGACTTTTGAAGAGCTGGATTTATTTGTAACCCATCGTGCCTCCGGTTTCGGTTTAGAGAATCAAAAATATCCGGGTGATGGTGTAGTAACCGGGTTTGCGGAAATAAATGGTCGTCCTTTGGCTATTTTCAGCCAGGATTTTACGGTATTCGGAGGATCTCTTTCCGAAGCTCATGCGGAAAAAATAGTAAAAATAATTAATATGGCGATTAAACTTGGAGTGCCCGTTGTGGGGTTAAATGATTCCGGCGGTGCGAGAATACAGGAAGGTGTGGTCAGTCTTGGCGGATATGCCGATATTTTCCTCCTGAATACATTGGCTTCCGGTGTTATTCCCCAAATTTCTGTGGTAATGGGGCCTTGTGCAGGAGGTGCCGTCTATTCTCCTGCAATCACTGATTTTATTTTTATGGTGAAGAATACAAGTTATATGTTTGTTACAGGACCGAATGTCGTAAAAACTGTCACTCATGAGGATGTAACTTTTGAAAATTTAGGCGGCGCAGAAACTCATGCTGTTAAAAGCGGTGTTACGCATTTTATTTATGAAAATGAAATTGAAACTCTCTTGAATGTGAGAAAATTATTAAGCTACCTGCCCCAGAATTTTATGGATAAACCTGAGGATCTCGAATTTAATATTGATTCAGATTCTGATAATCGGCATTTGGATAATATTATCCCTGATGATTCACAAAAACCTTATGATATGAAGGAAGTAATCAATTCAATTGCTGATCCTGATTCATTCTTCGAAGTTCAGCCTTTATATGCTGAAAATCTAATAGTCGGCTTTTCCAGGATAGGCGGCATGTCTGTTGGAATTATTGCAAATCAGCCGCAAGTTTTAGCAGGAGTTTTAGACATAAATGCTTCAGTAAAAGGCGCAAGATTTATAAGATTTTGCGATGCTTTTAATATTCCTCTTCTTGTTTTAGTTGATGTACCGGGATTTCTTCCTGGTACTGAGCAGGAATGGAACGGGATAATAAGACACGGCGCCAAATTGCTTTACGCATTTTGCGAAGCTACTGTTCCTAAAATAACTGTAATTACACGCAAGGCTTACGGCGGCGCATATGATGTAATGAATTCAAAACATATCCGGGGAGATTTTAATTTTGCATGGCCTTCCGCAGAAATTGCAGTAATGGGTCCGAAAGGTGCGGTTGAGATTATTTTTAAAAGAGAGATAGAAAAATCATTGTCTCCGGCTGAAGACCTAAATAAAAAGTTGAATGAATATATTGAAAAATTTGCAAATCCTTATATTGCTTCTGAAAGAGGATATATTGATAGTATAATTTTTCCGCACGAAACCAGGAGAAAACTAATTAATACTTTTCGGTTGTTGAAAACTAAAGTCGACAAAAATCCGAAAAAGAAGCATGGTAATATTCCTCTTTAGGAAATTAAATTAATTCAGGATGTTCCTGATTTTTTATAAAAAAAGTTGTTTTTAATTTTATTTTTTGATTTTTTTAATTATCTAAATTTATAAGTTATTGATATATATGATCTTAATTAAATCATCTAATCATTTACTTGATAAACATTGTATCAAAATTTATATTTCCACTGTAAATAATATGGAGAATGCATGACTAAAGGAGTTCTACAGGTCGTGGCCATTTCTTTATTTTCTTTTATCTTTCTTTCTTGCGGAGGAAATAAAGAAATAGCGAAAGATGAAAGCTCCAGCAATCCCCGGAATGAATTAAAAAAAGCCAGCATCGTTTCGGAATTGCTTGAGCAGGCCCGCCAATTTTATGTAACTGCCCTGGCAAAACAACAGCAAAAAGATACTAAAGAAGCAATAAATAATTATGAAGCTTCTTTAAGGATTATAAATAACCTCAGCTATTATCCCGGAATTGAGCAAAATGAGGCGTATGTTGATTTAGAAAATTCGATCATTGAAGATTATAAGAAATTAGTAGATGGCCTCACTGAACTGCCGGTTGATGTATCTCTTGCCGCGTTGGAAGAGTGGATGGGTAAATCAATGCCGGAAATCATGGGAATGAAGGAAAAATCTGACGATTCCAAGCCGGTTATTATTCCGGCCGACGTTCCCCTTGAAGTTAATTCCTATGTTGATCAGTGGATTGAATATTTTACCGGGAAAGGCCGGAAATATATGGAATTGTGGCTTTCCAGGTCCGGAAAATACTTCCCAATGATGGGCAAAATATTTTCGGAGGAAGGTATACCCCAACAGCTTGTTTATTTGAGTATGGTTGAAAGCGGTTTGAATCCTACTGCAAGATCATGGGCAAGCGCGGTAGGGCTTTGGCAGTTTATTAGATCAACAGGAAGATTATACGGTCTTCAATCGGATTTTTATTTTGACGAAAGAAGAGATCCTGAGAAATCTACACGGGCAGCGGCGAAACATCTGAAAGATTTATATAGTTCTTTGGGAAACTGGTATTTGGCCCTTGCTGCATATAATGCGGGCGAAGGAAGAATTCAAAGAGCTATTAGAAGGTCGGGAAGAACGGATTTTTGGGCCGTAAGAAGATACCTGCCGCGTGAAACTAGAAGTTACGTCCCTCAATATATAGCGGTCTGCATGATTGCTATGGATCCCCAAAAGTATGATTTCAATAATATTGAATATGAACATCCATTTGAATATGACACATATAAAATAAATGAGGCGCTGGATCTTAACTTCCTGGCGGAATGTACAGGGACTAATTTCGAAACACTGCAGGATATGAACCCTGAGCTGATTCAGTATTGCACTCCTGCTTCATTTTCCGGCGGATATCCTCTAAAAATTCCTAAGGGATCTTCCGAATTATTAGCATCAAAAATGGAAAATATACCTGATTATGCCCGGAAAACTTATTTAGTTCATGTCGTTAAACGAGGCGAAACAATTGCGAAGATTGCTAAAATTTACGGAGTCTCAAAATATGATCTTGCTGATGTTAATAACGTATCTGTAAGATCTAAATTATACCGCGGAATAAAGCTTAAGATACCCGTAAGCAATCTTTCGGAAAAAAGTTTTGCCGATAATACTAATGTCGAAACTGCGGAAGAGAATGAATCCGGCGATTCCGGTGAATATGTTTCTCCATATTTATCTTTAAATAGAGTGACACCCAACGAAGAGAATGAATCAGATAGTATTGTTGTTTCCGCCGTGAGTGAGGAGGAAAATTTAAATCTTCAGCCTGATTCTGAAATGGCCGAAATTACGCCGCCTTCTCAATCAACAATAGACGACAGTCTTGTCGCTGTAACATATAGAGTCAAGAAAAATGATAATCTGCTAGGCATTGCCGACCTGTTTAACACAAAAGTCAGTAATATTAGGAACTGGAATAACATTCCTTATACACAAAGCATATCAGTTGGTCAGCCTCTTACAATTTATGTTGATAGAGAGAAAAAAGATTTTTATACCAGCTTAGACAATCAGACTCCGATTGAAAAAACTACGGCAAAGAATACAATAACAAAATCGGATAATGTCTGGGTTTATCACAGGATTAGAAGAGGAGAAAATCTCAACTCGATAGCTCTGAAATACGGTGTGGATGTATCTTCAATAAAAGACTGGAATAACCTGACAGGCAATAAAATTTATACCGGCAGAAGATTAAAAATCTATACCGACAAATTATTAAGCCAGTACAGCTCTACCGACAGCGATAAAATAGATAAATCCAATTTATTCAGACATAAAATCCTACCCGGCGAAACTCTTAATCTTATCGCTGAAAAATATGGAGTTACAATAGCTGATTTAAGAGAATGGAATAATATCTCCGAAAATAAAATATATGCCGGTCAATCATTAAAGATCTACGGCAGCAATTTTGTTTCTTCTCTAGGCGATAATACAACTAAGACTTCGGCTAACGTGAATTTTTATAAAGTAAGGAAAGGCGAGTCAATCGGGCAGATTGCCGAATTATTCAGAGTTTCTATTTCGGATATCCGCAAATGGAACCACTTAAGAACCAATAAGGTACTCTCCGGGAAAACATTGAAGATTTATTCGGATGCACGGGTTAATGATGTGCCTGAAATTAAGCAGCTGAAAGAATCAAAAAACGGCGGCCGCTTTCACCAGGTGAAAGAAGGAGATACCTTATATTCTATTGCCAAGCTGTATAACGTTACTATTGCAGCATTGAAAACATTAAACGATTTACCTGGTAATAGGATAAAGGTCGGACAAAAGCTTAAAGTTGAATAAGAATTCGATTTTTATTTAATTAGCATAGTTCTTAAATATTTTTTAACGAGCCGGTATAAAAACCGGCGTAGCCGTTAGGGGTGTTAACCCGTAAAACCGGGATAGCTGAGATTAAACCCTAAAACCTGATCTGGATAATGCCAGCGTAGGGAAACGGGCTAAAGAGAATAGATAAATATTTAGCCGTTTCTCCGGAAGAACCAGTAAATCTGGATTGTTTCGGATAATAAACGGCTATTTTTATTCGGAGGAAAAAATGAAATATTTATTTATTCTCTTTTTCTTTTTAAACTCTCTATTAGCAGCACAGATTCAAATAAAGGGGAAAATTATTGATTATAACACGGGAAATCCTCTACCTAAAGCCAATATAATTCTGGAGAACGGAAAACAATCCGGGACTGAATCGGATGCTGACGGCGAATTCAAACTTGATGCTGAACCCGGGGAAGCACTCACCGTTAGCTATTTAGGTTACAGCCCGGAGAGAATTGAACTTGATTCAAATAATATTTATAAGTATTTCACAATCGAACTGGAACCTAAGATAATTCCGTCTCAGACTGTGCTGGTAAAAGCAACCCTCGGCAAAGAAGGAATTAGTCCTGCAGCATTTAATAAAATTCAGAGAAAAGAAATCGAAAAAGATTATTCGGTTCAGGATATTCCGGAATTTCTCAGCACTCTTCCTTCAGCTACATTTTATTCGGAAAACGGGAATGGAATAGGGTATAATTATTTAAGCATCAGAGGATTTGATCAAAGGAGAATATCTGTTTCGGTAAACGGGATTCCCCAGAATGATCCGGAGGATCATAATGTTTACTGGCTGGATTTTCCGGATATACTTGCGAGCACCGAATTGATCCAGGTTCAAAGAGGCTCCGGCTCCGGCGTCTCCGGTTATCCCTCGATCGGCGGATCAATCAACCTAATTACCTCAACATTTTCAAATGAACCGGGATTAAATCTTTCTCCATCCCTCGGCAGCTATAATACAAGAAAATACAGTGCTGAATTTTCAAGCGGATTAATAGACAGCCGATATTCAATTTATACTAAAATTTCTCAAATTCTAAGCAGCGGGTACCGTAATCTTGCATATGTAAAATTTAACTCCTACCATCTTTCTGCCGTCAGGTATGATGAAAAGTTTACTACACAAATTAATTTTTACGGAGGGCCTATAGAGGACGGTTTGGCTTATTTTGGTCTCCCCAAGTTTGCTGTAAAAGATAAAGAATTAAGGAAGCAGAATTATTCCGATTGGGGAGCCGACGCGCAGGCGGATACTTTTACTTATATTGTTCAGCGACGCCCGGAGGAGATTGAAAACTTTTCACAGCCCCATTTCGAGCTGCTCAATGAGTATCAAATAAATAAAAACCTGACATTAAACTCTGCTCTTTTCCTCGTAATCGGTAAAGGTTTTTTTGATTATGATTCTTACTGGTCTGTTTTTTATGATGATTATTTCAGACTCAAACAGGATGGCTTTGATTCCTCTTATGTTCCGCAAAATTCTTTAATCCGCGCAATGGTGGAAAATAACCAATACGGCTGGATACCACGTTTAAGTTTGAAACATACTAACGGAGAATTAATTATCGGCGGAGAATTCCGGAAACATAAATCAATTCATTGGGGAAAAATACAATATGCAAATAATCTTCCTCCAAATTACGATTTCAATAGGTATTATTATTTTTATAACGGCTCTAAAGATATTATGAATGGATTTGTAAATGAATCTTATAATTTAACTGAAAGCATAAATTTACTTGGCGAGGTTCAAGCTGCTTATCATAAATATCATCTTTATAATGAAAAATATGTGGGAACAGATTTTCAGGTCAGCAATCTCTTTTTCAATCCACGGTTTGGCATAAATTATAAATTCTTCCCGGAACTAAATTCTTATTTTTCTTTTGCAAGGGTATCGCGTGAACCGCGTTTAAATGATTATTATGATGCTGCGGAATCGAGCGGCGGGGCAGTTCCTCAGTTTCACCAGAAGGCTTCGGGGGGATATAACTTTGATGATCCTTTTGTAAAACCTGAAACTATGAATGACTTTGAGCTCGGGGCTTCATATAATTCAAAAGATATTACCTTATCGATCAATTTATTTTATATGCTTTTTAATAATGAAATTGTGAAAAACGGGCAGCTCGACAGGTTCGGCCAGCCGATTACCGGGAATGCAAAACAGACAGTGCACCAGGGAATAGAGCTTTCCGGTTCTTATAAATTTACCGACTCATTTGAATTCTTTGGAAATGCTTCATACAGCAGGAATAAGATCGAAGAGGGGAGTACCTTTATTGAATATTATCCAAACGATACTACCTCTGTTATAACTGAATTAAAGCTTGACGGGAACCGGATTACCGGTTTCCCTGATTTCCTTGCAAACTTCGGATTGAGCTTTAATGAAAGCGGATTATATCTCAAACTTTACGGAAAGTACTTAGGCGATTTCTTTTCGGATAATTATGATAAAAATTTAAATTCATATTTAAATCTTTACCCGGGATTTGTAAGTTATGATGATAATAAAAATGAAGCATACTTCTCTATGGATTTTACCGGCAGTTATGAATTTAAATTATTTAACTCACTCTCTCCTGCTAAAATTTTTCTGCAGGTAAATAATATTTTCGATAACCTTTATTCCGCCTATGCAATCGGAAATCAATTCTTTCCGGCAGCAGAAAGAAATTTTTTGGCGGGGATAGAATTAGGGCTGTAAACTAGTTTTTAAAAGTAAGTGTTTGCTCAATATTATTTTTATTGTTTTGTGTGAGTAATTTCCTTAATTTAAAATTATATTAAGTTTAACTGCTTTTTTATTAAGGGCGAAACGGAGGGGCTATGAAAAAAATATCTATTCTTATACTGCTGATTCTAATTAATTCTATCTACGCACAATGGGAAAAACAAACTGCACCTGACTTTAAAATCACCGAAGATCTATATTCCATATCTTACGGCGGTGAAAATACCTTCTATGCAGTTGGTCAAAATGGAAGGATTATAGAAAGCAATGATAATGGTAAAAATTGGTCTTTTATTAATGCTGCTGATCCCGCTTCTCTGGATCCAAACTTCAAAAGTGTGTTTTTTATTAATAAAGATACCGGATGGGTTATAAGCAATAATGGGTTTTTGTTTGGAACACAGAATGGTGGAAAGTCGTGGGATGATAACTACCAGGCAAAGTGGTACGAAATAAACGCGAATTTTTCCAGCCTTTTTTTTATTAATTATCATACCGGATGGATTTGCGGTGAAAATGAAACTATATGTAAAATCAATAATGAACCCTGGACCGGAGGAATAGAACTTCAAAACAGCGGAGCTTATTCTTTTTTACAGTCTATTTATTTTATTGACTCTCTCACCGGTTGGACATGCGGTTCAGCAGGAGAAATTCTGAGTACTATTAATGGAGGTTTAACATGGAATAAACAAATCGTAGATACAAATTATTTTTTATCCTCGGTTTATTTTGTGAATTCAAGTCTAGGCTGGATTTCCGGAATTTCCACTATTGATCAAAGCGGAATAGTATTAAAGACAACAAACGGCGGAGTCAATTGGAACCTGGAATATAATACTGAACCAAATGAAGGACTTTATACTATTAAATTTAAAGATGCCGATACCGGAATAACTGCCGGAAACTCCGGAGCAGTTTATATTACCACTGACGGCGGGTTGAATTGGATCAATAAGAATATAGGGAACTTGAATTCTATAAGAAGTATCTGCTATGATGCAATGAGTAATATCGTACTTGCTGGTTTAAATGGATTAACTTTATTAAGTACAGATTCCGGAAATTCATGGAAAGATGTAAACCACACATACAATATTTATTCAGTCTGTTTTTATAATAAAAATCTGGGTTGGGCTTCCGGGGATGAAGGTATCATTTTAAAAACTACAAACGGGGGGAACATTTGGAGAATTGTAGAATCAAATTATTTTAATAATCTGGGGGCCATTACTTTTGTTGATTCGCTAAATGGTTGGATTTTGGGAAGCAGCAGGGATTCTTCTATTCTAAGAACAACCAATGGCGGGGAAAGCTGGAATAAAATAAACGTTTTAAAAGATATTACCTACTCCTGGCCATTTCATGTTTATTTAACTTCTTTTATTGATTCCCTAAGTGGCTGGATTATTGCAATGCATGACCAATGGGAATCAATATTGTTGAAATCAATTGACGGAGGAAATAATTGGGTTGATGCTACTGTTTCTCTCCCATTTCTGCCCGACAATAACTTTACAGATATTTATTTTTTAAACA
>DATKLQ010000360.1:0-19672 GCA_035542335.1 Ignavibacteriaceae bacterium
TTCAATCGGTTAAATCCTTTGCAGATACGGTTGAAAAAATTATTGATATTTCCCCCGACAGGATTGCGGTATTTAATTATGCCCACGTACCCTGGCTAAAAAAGCATATGTCATTGATCCATGCGGAAGACATTCCCGCTCCGGAAATAAAGCTGGAGATTTTAAAAACAACAATTGAAATGCTTGCCAATGCAGGTTATGTCTTCATTGGCATGGATCATTTTGCCAAACCTGACGATGAACTCTCAATAGCATTGAGGGAAAAGAAATTATACAGGAACTTCCAGGGCTACAGCACAAATGCCGATGCCGATCTTTATGCAATGGGTATTACAGGAATCAGTCAGCTTGGTAAAATTTATGCTCAGAATTTTAAAACCGAGAAACAGTATTACGAATCATTAGATAACGAAACCTTACCAATTGTAAGAGGATATCAATTAAATAAAGATGATTTAATAAGGCGGTTCGTGATAATGCGTCTCATGTGTGATTTTGAATTGAATTTTAAGCAGGTGGAAGAAAAATTCAAATTAAATTTCAGAAATTATTTTGCCTGGGGATTAAAGAACCTGAAAGAAATGGAAGAAGATGAGCTAATCAGAATTGATGACGATAAAATTGAAGTAACCGGCATGGGGCGGCTTTTAATCCGCAATGTTGCCATGAATTTTGACGGATATATTGAGAGAAAAGAGGATAAAGCGAAATATTCAAGGACAATTTAATAAGAGGATGGGGAACTCCCATCCTCTTTAAAGTTTTTACTTGTTCATCGCAACCAGCACGTCGGTTAAATCTTTTGCTTCAGCAATAAGTTTACCGTCCCTTAATTTCACTTCATACGACTGGTTATCCTTATCAAATAAATAATATTTCCCGTTTAGTTTTATTAACTCCATTTCACCTTTTTCAGGTACATGCATGAATACCTTGTCTCCGTCTTGCCTTACCTGGTAAATATTCCGGTCAGGCATTTTTATTCCAAAAATTTTACTGCTAGTTCCAAAATTAAATATATTTGGCATTGCGGTTTTAGTAAGCAGGATAATCTCCCCCTTTCGAATTTTTTCTTCAAATGCGGCTTCCGATTTTTTTGTTGCATTTACAGACTTTTTAATCGATACATTTTTTGAGATATTAGATGCAGGATTTTCTCCTATATTTTTTTGATCCCTTTTTACCTTATCGGAACATCCTATTAACAACATCAAAAAAATGAAGAAACTAAATAAACATAGATTTTTCATGTTCTCGCTCCTTTCCATCTTTATACTATTTTTAATGTAAGGCTGAAATTCTTTTTAGGAAAGTGAAAAAGTCATTTTGACCTGCAAATAGTGATTGAGGGCAAAAATCGGATTATTATATTACTTTTGAGCTTAATCAAGATTTACAAGAAAAACTGTAATTTATTAACTTTATAGCTGTTATTTGAAGAATCGATAAATGAAAAATAAAACTGCAATTGTATTATTTAATCTTGGAGGGCCTGACTCCCTTGAGGCAGTACAGCCATTCCTTGAAAATCTTTTTAATGATCCGGATATATTTAAGCTTCCTTTCCAAAAAACACTGGCTAGATATGTTTCAAAAAAACGCGCACCTAAAGTGCAGGAGGAATATAAGCTTATCGGTGGAAAATCCCCGCTCGGCATGTGGACTGAAAAACAGCGCAAAATGCTGCAGAATAAACTTCTTCTGAGAGGATATAAAACCGATGTTTTTGTTGCAATGAGGTACTGGAAACCTTTAACCGAAGAAACAGTAAAAGAAGTTGAAAAAAATGATTATGGAAAAATCATTCTGCTTCCGCTTTACCCTCACTATTCTATTTCAACAACCGGATCTTCTTTTAATGAATGGAAGAGACAATATAGAGAAGATCCCTCAAGGATTATCTATATTGAAAATTATTTTGATCATCCTCTCTATATAAAAGCATTAAATGAAAGAATTGATGAAGGGCTCGGAAAATTCCCTGAGAATATTAGAAATGAAGTTCAGCTTGTATTCAGTGCGCATGGTACACCGGTAAGTTATGTGAGGAAAGGAGATCCTTACAGCGGCCAGATTAAAAGCACAATGGAAGCTGTAATGAATCTCCGGGGTAAAGATCATGAGTACCACCTATGTTTTCAAAGTAAAGTCGGTCCGGCAAAATGGCTTGAACCGGCAACTAATAAGATGATTGAGGAGCTTGCCGGGAAAGGGAAAAAACATCAGCTTATTATTCCAATCAGTTTTGTTTCCGATCATATAGAAACTTTGTATGAACTGGAGATTGAATACAGGCATACTGCAGAAAAAGCCGGAGTTGAAAATTATATCGTAATGGAAGGGCTTAATGATTCACAGGTTTTTATAGATGCACTTTATGAATTGGCCGCAGAAAGGATGAATAAATGAAAATTACGATGTCTTCAAGAAATATTGTAATTCTTGGCGCCGGGATTTCCGGCTTAACTACTGCTTACCTTTTATCAAAAAAAGGTTTCGATGTTACGCTGCTTGAAAAGAAGAATGAAATAGGGGGATCGATTGAAACAAGCTCCGAGAAAGGATTCCTGTTTGACCGCGGACCCAACAGCGGCCTTGAAACAACCCCGGTAATAAGCCGGCTCGTCGATGAGCTGAATTTAAAAGATGAATTTGTGTATGCAAATAAAACCTCGAATAAAAGATATATTTTAAGGAAAAATGAACTGCATCCCCTGCCGATGAATCCCGCGCTTTTCCTTAAAACTCAGCTGTTCTCGACAAAGGCAAAGTTAAGATTGATGGCCGAACCTTTTATAGGCAGATCAAACGACGGCTATAACCAAAGCATTGCTGAATTTGTAACCCGAAGATTAGGTAAAGAATTTTTGGATTATGCAATTAATCCCTTTGTTGCAGGAGTTTATGCCGGAAACCCTGAAGATTTGAGCGTGAAGTCTGCTTTCCCGAAACTTTATGAACTGGAAGAAAAATACGGCGGATTAATTCTCGGCACAGTACGAAGCATGAAAGAAAGAAAAAAGCGTCCGGAGAAATCAAAACAAAGCGCAAAAATGTTTTCATTTAAAAGCGGGATGAATGTTTTACCCAGAACGCTTTCCAATTATCTTGCCGATAGAATCATGCTTTATTCTGAAGCAGTTGCAGTTGAAAAAGATACCTCAGGCTATAAGCTCACCTTTAACCAAGCCGGTAAAGCCAGGACTCTTTCAACGGATATAATCATTTCTACTATACCTGCATATGCTGCTTCCCAGCTGTTTAGAAAAATGGATGAAAAGCTTGCCTCACATTTAAATGATATCTATTATCCTCCGGTTCTGGTACTTTGTCTCGGCTATAATAGATCGGATGTAGGCCGTGTGCTTGACGGATTCGGATATTTAATCCCCTCCAAAGAAAGAAAATCATACCTCGGTGCAATTTGGTCTTCCGTCATTTTTCCAAATAGGGCGCCTGAAGATAAAGCCTCGTTTACATTGTTTATCGGAGGTGCTAGAGATCCGGAAGTAGGCAGCATCGATAAAGAGACTTTAATTAAGAAAGTTAGATCCGAATTTGAAAGCCTGATGATAATTAATTCCGAGCCGGTATATGTTTCTTATAAATACTGGAACAAGGCGATACCTCAATATAATCTCGGATATATTGAGCATGAAAAATATTTTGATAAATTTGAAAAAATAAACCCGGGTATTATCTTGAGCGGGAACTACAGGGGAGGTATCTCAATCGGCGATTGTGTTAAAAGTGCCGAGGCAGTTACAAATAAAGTAATGTTTAATCTTAGTGATGAATCATTAATTTAAATTTTATTTATTTTAGAATAAAAATTTTATTTAATTGGAGAAATTATGGCTCAGTTTCCTGTTAAAAGATTAAGAAGATTAAGATACAATCCTCTCATCCGCGATATGGTGAGAGAGACCGAGTTATCCAAAAATGACTTTATTTATCCGTTATTTGTAGTCCATGGGACGAATATTAAAAAACCTATTAAATCTATGCCCGGTGTTTTTCAAATGTCTATAGACATTTTGGTAAACGAATGTAGAGATGTAGCTTCACTAGGCATCCCGGCTGTTATTCTTTTCGGAATTCCGGAACATAAAGATGAAAAAGGATCGGAAGCATATGATCCGGAAGGAATAATTCAGAATGCCGTCAGAGCAATTAAAGCAGTAGTGAAAAATCTTCTCGTAATAACGGATGTCTGCATGTGTGAATACACTTCCCATGGTCACTGCGGGGTTTTAAACGGAGAAGAAATATTAAATGATGAAACTGTTGAGCTGCTGGCTAAAGAATCTCTGACGCATGCTCAGGCAGGTGCCGATATAATTGCCCCATCCGATATGATGGATGGAAGGGTCGCGGCAATACGAAAAATACTGGATGAGAACGGGTTTGAAAAGATTCCGGTTTTAAGCTACGCTGCAAAATATGCATCGGGATATTACGGTCCATTCCGTGAAGCAGCTGAATCAACCCCGGCTTTCGGCGACAGGCGTTCTCACCAGATGGATATCGGGAACATAAACGAAGCTTTGCGGGAAGTTGAAACCGATATTGAAGAAGGAGCTGATATAGTAATGGTTAAACCGGCCGGCCCATACCTGGATGTAATAAGAAAAGTTAAAGAGACATTTAAAATGCCAACCGCAGCTTACCAGGTAAGCGGTGAATATGCGATGATTAAAGCGGCAGGCCAAAACGGCTGGATTGATGAAGAACGGGTAATGATAGAATCTTTAACAGCTATTAAAAGAGCCGGAGCGGATATGTTCCTGACATACTTCGCCAAAGATGCCGCTAGATGGCTGGATAAAAATAAAAAATAATAAAGGGCCTTGAATTAAGTATATTCTATTTCTTGGCTATCGTTTTACGTTTTCCTTTTTTCCGTTTTACGTTTTTCCTTTTTACTTTTTGCTTTTTACTTTTTACTTGCGATTATGGACTTTGAAACCATCCGTAAATACTGTCTATCTAAGAAAGGAGTAGCAGAGGAGCTTCCTTTCGATGAGGATTCTCCAGTCTATAAGGTAATGGGGAAAATATTTTTAATTGCCAGCATATCCCATCCGGTCAGCATCAATCTTAAATGCGATCCGGAAAAAGCAGTAGAACTTAGGGAAAGATACGATGCAGTTACTCCGGGTTATCATATGAATAAAAAGCACTGGAATACAATCATGCTGGACGGCTCAATTACCCCAAAATCTATTAAAGAATGGATAGACCATTCCTATGATTTAGTAGTTGATGGTTTGAACAAGAAAGAGAAATTCGAGCTGACCAAGATTTAAATAAGCTACTGGTTCTCAGTTCAGGTTCAGGTTCAATTAGTAAATATCAATTCCTATCTTGAATTTGAATTTCTTGAACTTGAACATGAACTTGATTGAGGATGAGATTATCAGGGGGAAAATTATGGATAAGTGGACTGTCCGAATCACCTAAATATAAACCTCTTGCCGAAAAGGTGAGATATAATCCGTATTCCATATAAATCCCATGCGGCTTAACTGAAAGGATTGCTTCTTCAATGGTTCCTTGCCCTCCTTACCAGCCCTGCGGATCTTGAATATAAAGGTAATTATAAGCTATCGAATAATTGTTAAGTAGTGCTGCAAGCTAAAGAGGTAGTATACGATTTTTTATAGAATCCCCGTATTAATTAAAAATATATACCTTAATTTTGTCAATGTTTAAATCAATTTCAACAAAAAAAATGAGAGCGGCAAACCGTTAATCTTGGATTTCTTCTTAATTATTGATAATTACTCTTCTTATTATATAAGTATGAATCTACATTAGGTTTTGATAATTATAGGATTCATAATAAAAATGAAAACCGCATATTTCAGATTTTATGAAGAATTAAATGATTTTCTTCCTGAAGAGAAGAGAAAGAAAATGTTCGAACATAGTTTCGCCGGGAAGAACTCCGTTAAAGATATGATTGAGTCACTTGGAGTTCCACACATTGAAATTGATTTAATCCTTGTTAACGGAATCTCCGTCGATTTCAATTATATAGTACGGGAGAAAGATGAAATAACTGTTTATCCCGTTTTTGAATCATTTGATATTTCCGGTATACAGCATTTAAGGGAGAAACCTTTACGCACCATGAAATTTATAACCGATGTTCATTTAGGTGCATTGACAAAATATATGAGAATGCTCGGATTAGATACCGTATATAAAAATGATTACCATAGAGAGGATATAATTAAAATATCTGTAAAAGAAAAAAGAGTAATCTTAACAAAGGATAGAGAGCTTCTTAAGAGAAATGAAATTACTCATGGATATTGGATTAGAAGCAATAAAATTGAAGAACAGCTCAAAGAGCTGATTGAAAGATTTCATCTTAAAAACGAAATAAATGAATTTGCCAGGTGTCTCATTTGCAATACACAATTAATTAATATTGATAAGAAAGAAGTTCAGGAAAAAATTCCTCCTAAGGTTAATGAGCATCAAAATGAATTCTATTACTGCAGCAACTGCAATAAAATTTATTGGAAGGGAACTCATTATGAAAAAATGAGAGTTAAGATTAACGGAATTTTAAAATCCATGTTTAATCATTAGATGAATCCACAGCTTCAGAAAATTAACTGCCCCTAACTCATTAACTCACTGTAATTACTACATTTTGTGCGTTGACATACCTTATTTCCCTCCAAAAATTGACCTAAATACTGTAATTGCTATAGTGGCATTCATTTTGAGCTTTTAGGCCAAAAATGAGGTTAATTTGAAAAAATTCACTCTTTTTTTTCTAATAGCAGCTGCCGGTTTTTTAGTTTATAATTTTTGGCCTGAAAAGGAAATTACTTTCCCGCCAGGAATTCTGGTGAAAGAAAATCCATTGCAGGGACCGGTTTTTAATAAATCTCCCTGGAGCAAGAACGGCTTTTCAATAATTCCTCTGGCCGAGTTTAAAATAAAAGCAAGAGTACTGAGCAAAAATTATTATTCTTTTGACGGCGGCAGCAAAATTTCTCCGCTTGATCTGGCGCTGGGATGGGGACTCATGTCCGATCAATCAGTTATTGATCGTCTTGATATATCTCAGCGGAACAGATGGTACCATTGGAAAACAGAATACCTGCCTGCCTCTTCCAAAGATATTTCCAGCCACAGTGCAAATATGCATATTGTTCCTGCAGATGAATCAATTGAAAATAAATTTGACGAAGTCTATAAAGGAAGTTTAATCGAAATGACCGGCTATTTAATAGAAATAAAAGGTGAAAAAGGCTGGCACTGGAAAAGCTCATTATCAAGAGATGATACCGGGGGCGGAGCCTGCGAACTGGTTTGGGTAGATGACCTTAAAATCATAAACTAATTTTTACGGAATAAAATGAAAACACTTTTAAAAACAAATTTTATCTTTTTCATTTTTTTGCTTTTTAATTATACGCCGGCGCAGAATTATCCAACCTGGTATAATAACTTGGAAGACGGAATCGATGCTGCTAAGGCCGAAGGGAAAAAAGTATTGTTGTTATTTACCGGATCGGATTGGTGCGGATGGTGTCAAAAATTAAGCGCTGAAGTTTTTCGGCAAAAAGAATTCGCCGAATTTGCCGATTATCACCTTGCGTGTGTTGCAATAGATTTTCCTAAATGGAAATATCAATCTGATGAAGAAAAAGAATACAACAAGAAATTAGCCCGGAATTTCGGGGTTACTGGGTATCCTACAGTTTTCCTGCTCGATAAATCCGGTAAAATACTCGGGCGTACAGGTTATCAGGCCGGAGGTGCTGAAGCATATATCGAACATATCAAATCTTTTTTGAGATAATTCCCGAGTACTATCCCCAGCAAAGCTGCGGTTTATCTTACCCTTCTATTCATCACGCGCATGAATATCAATTGATCTATTCTGAATATTTCCTAAGTTTTATTGTTGACCAATATTTTTATTCATTCTGATTTTTAAATAAATATGAGCTTCGCACTGCGGATTGCAATTGTATTCCTGCTGATATTCTTAACTGAATTCTATTTCATTAAAAAAATCATTAATTCTGTCAGAATTATATTCCCTCATTTTTCTTCTAAAAAGATCTCAATTACAAGATGGATAGCATTAATAATTATTCATATTTATCCTGCAGCCTTGCTTTTTGCCTGGCTTCAATCGGCAATTAGTAAGCAGGCAAGTATTGCCATGCCCGACAATACCTTTTTTGATTATGCCGCGGTTTATCCCTTTTGGATTTCGGTGCTGATCATTGTCCAATCAATTTTATTTTTTCTACTGATCGATATAATCAGACTTCTGCTCTTCCCGCTTTATAAACGAAAACGTGAAAAATTAAAACCATTCATTGCAAAACTTATTTTGGGAATTTCCTTTTTTTTTATTCTCTATGTTCCGCTGAGAATAATTTACGATTATAATTCGGTTTCTATAAGGATAAAAGAATATAAGGCAAAGAATCTTCCAAAAGATCTCCGGAACTTTAAGATTACTTTCATCGCCGATGTCCAGGCAGACCGCTACACAGATACCAAAAGATTAAATAAATTTATTTCAAAAGTAAATGATACTCATCCCGATTTAGTGCTGATAGGAGGAGATGTCATTACGTCTACTCCCGATTATATACAAACCGCCGCCGAATATATCGGAAAAATAAAGTCAGTTCACGGAGTTTATTCATGCGTCGGGGAT
The DNA here is from genome assembly GCA_035542335.1 of Ignavibacteriaceae bacterium. Taxonomy (GTDB): domain Bacteria; phylum Bacteroidota; class Ignavibacteria; order Ignavibacteriales; family Ignavibacteriaceae; genus DATKLQ01. The sequence continues at coordinate 8,705 of DATKLQ010000360.1, forward strand.
CATGATAACTGGGCTTACAGGGAAGATACAAAAAGAAGTGTACGGGAAATAACGGAAGCATTGAATAAATACAATGTGGAAATGATAAATGACGGCAGAAGGGTAATTAAAGTCGGAAATGCGGAAATTGGAATTACTTTTGTAACCAACACCTATGTAGAAACAATCCCCGACGCTGAGCTGGATCATCTAACAAATGAAAAGACCAATTATAATCTAAATATTTTTTTAGTGCACCAGCCCAGGCAGCGCCTTGTCGATCAAGCATTAAAACAGAATTATGATTTATTTCTTGCGGGTCATACGCACGGCGGGCAGATAACTTTTCTTTTCCCCTTTTATAATTTATCACCCACTCTATTCGAAACCAAATATGTGCGGGGAGACTTTGAGTTCGGGAAAATGCTTATGATAGTTACCCGCGGGCTGGGGATGTCATTAGTTCCCTTAAGATACAACTCTACACCGGAAGTAACAGTAATAGTTTTAGAGAGTTCTTAATTGAACTTTTACAGTTAAATATATTACTGCATTCTTGAAGAAGTCACCTCCGGAAATTCCTCATGATTCATGATTTATTAGTTTTTTAATAAGAGGCGGGTAAACACGCACCTCGGTGAGAGGAATTTTAAAGGAGCTGAGTGAAATTAAACTTCACTCAGACTTCAAAGTTTATATACTATTCAACCGGATGAAGATTCAACTCTTTCAGGCCGGAATAGAGCTCTTCACTGGTTAATTCATGATCGACCAGTTTTCCGGCAAAGTAATCCTGGTAAGCGCTCATATCGAAATGACCGTGTCCGCTTAGGTTGAAGAGAATAGTTTTGGATTTTCCTTCCTGTTTAGCTTTATTAGCTTCTTTAATTGCCTGAACAATTGCATGGTTTGATTCGGGGGCGGGAATAACACCTTCGGTCCTGGCGAATTTTACACCGGCGTCGAAGCATTCAAGCTGGTAAGCAGAAGCGGCTTCAATTATTTTGTCTTTTAAAAGCTGGCTCACGATTGTACCGGCACCGTGATAACGAAGCCCACCGGCGTGAATCGCAGCCGGAATAAAAGTATGCCCCAAAGTATACATCGGCAGAAGAGGAGTTAATCCAACCGTATCTCCGAAATCATAACGGAATTCACCTTTTGTAAGCTTGGGACATGAAGCAGGCTCTACTGCAATGCACCTTATATTCTTCTTTTCGGTTAACTTATACCTAAGAAAAGGAAATGCAATCCCGCCGAAGTTTGAACCTCCGCCGAAGCAGCCGATTACTATATCAGGAAAATCTCCCGCCTTCTCCATCTGTTTGACTGCTTCTAATCCTAGTACCGTTTGATGGAGCAATACATGATTAAGAACGCTTCCGAGAGAATATTTAGTATCATCATTTTGGGCAGCTACTTCCACCGCTTCTGAAATTGCAATTCCTAGACTGCCCGGAGAATCCGGATCTTGTGCAAGGATTTTTTTCCCGGATTCGGTTGTATTTGTAGGGGAAGAAAAAACTTTTGCACCCCAGGTATTCATCATTAATTTCCTGTAAGGCTTCTGTTCAAAGCTGACTCTAACCATATAAACCCGGAGTTCAATCCCGAACAGCTGGCAGGCAAAAGCAAGTGCGCTTCCCCATTGTCCAGCACCTGTTTCGGTTGTTATTCTTTTTACTCCCTGAGATTTACTGTAGTATGCCTGAGCTACAGCAGTGTTCGGTTTATGAGAACCGGCGGGCGAAACACCTTCATACTTATAATAAATTTTTGCGGGTGTATCGAGAACTTTTTCAAGATTATATGCTCTGTAGAGGGGAGTGGGCCTCCACATTTTATAAATATCTCTTACCTCTTCGGGGATGTCAATCCATCTGTCCTTTGAGACCTCCTGTTTAATTAATTCCATAGGGAAAAGAGGGGCCAAATCTTCCGGACCGATAGGCTGCTTTGTGCCGGGATGCAGCGGGGGCATCATAGGGTTAGGCATATCTGCCTGAATATTATACCATTGCTCGGGTATTTCCTTTTCTGTTAACAATATTTTTTTTGATTTTTCCATATAGTTTAAATTTTAATTAATGATGAAAAATATAAAAAAACCCTCTTCACATTTCACTTTTAAAATATGAAAACTCTGAAACTTCCCGGCTTGTAGCGGAAAGAGATTTGGTAAGCCCTGGTGAGGCTGATAGTTCAAATATATTTTAATTCCTGAGCAGATTCAAGCAAATTCGCTTCTTTTACCTTTATAAAGGGAGAATTTCACTTTAAAAGGATTAATTTTTTAACGGAAGTATAGCTGCCCGCCCGGAGTTCGTAAAGGTAAATACCGCTCGCTAAATCCGTTGCCTTAAATTCAATTTCATATTTCCCGGCGGATTGCTGCTCATTTACCAATGTTGCCGTTTCCTTTCCGAGCAGATCAAATAATTTTAATCTGACATATTGACTGCTCCCTATCTCATAACGGATATGCGTACTTGGATTAAAAGGATTCGGATAATTTTGGTATAAGATAAAATCTTCAGGCATTTGTCCGTTATAAATGCCTGACGGAGAAATATATTCATACGCTCCGATATCGAATCCTTCTCCCTGAGGCCTGATATTATTTTTTAAATCTTCATCAACAACCTGCGAGACAAGATTAGTACCTTTATCGATTGCATCCGAACCTTGAATTAAAGTATAATCTCCCGACAAATAATTCGTAAACAGCTTCTCTTCAGCCGGACATAAATTAGAATGGAGATCATACCCAAGGGCCTGCCATTCTTCTAAGCTCATATTTGATTCGCCGTCATCATTGCTTAATCTGTCGACAATCAAATTATAATCGCTGATAAAATTCTCCATCGATGATTCATCAATTGAAATGCTTCCGCGAAAGCTGTGATGATTAATTATTATATTATTATATATTGTATTTCCGGTTGATCCATCAGCCGAAATAATTCCCCACCTCGCATCGGAAGGATTAATAATCGTGTTATTAAAAACTTTATTATTTTTAGACCCTTCAGCTGCATCAATCATATACATAGCTATGCCGGTAGAGTGGTTATTATAAATTAAATTATTTATTATTGCCGATTCCTGCACTCCATCCATATTAATAGCTGATCCTCCGCCTAACCCGTTATCATGCAGTATATTTCCTTCGATTAGAGCATCGCTGATAATACCGTCTCCGCCCATTGAAATATCGCCGTTAAAGTGAAGCCCGCACCCGTGATTGCCGTAGCATTCATTATTTTTTACAGTGGGACGATCACTGCTGTTGGAGACGTAAATCCCATGTTCATTAATACTATTTGAACAAACATTATTTTCGATGGTAATGTCATCTGTGAAAGCCGTAAAAATACCCCAGCGTCCGTTTTCATTGCAGAAATTATTCTTTACAACTACAAAATCGGATACTGCCACACGAATCCCGGCACGAGGCTGATTTACAACATTGAAGCCGTCAATTACTATCCAGCCTCCGTTCTCAATATTAATTCCGTCATTTGTTTTATAGTTTGGAAGATTAATAGTAACACCCTCTAACGCTTTAAAAACTATTGGTGCATTGGGGGAACCGCTTTCGCGCAGATCGAAACCGGTATAAGTACCCGGCAGGACATAAAAAGAATCGCCCTGCACAGCAATATCAGATGCATGCTGAAGAGTTTGAAATGCACTTTCCGGACTTTTTCCGCTGTTGGAATCATTACCGCCGGGAGAAATATAATAGACGTTTTGCGAATAGGAAGGATTTATTGAAAGCAGGAATAATGCACTAAATATCAGGTATATTATTTTTTTCATTGAAATTCTCCCGCGGTTGTTTAATTCAACTCAGTGCTTTCCGTAAACAAATAAAATACCAGCTTACCAGATGTTTATCTAAATTGTATAGAGCATTTTTTTTGAATTTAAAGAGGTATTGAATACAATTTTGCCTGTGTATGAAGATTTTTCGGCAATTTGTCCGACAAAAAGGAGATTTCAGACATTTTTGACCGGAGTTTCTTTTAAGGATTTAAAAATATTACCGCTTCCAGTATTAATTTTATAATGCAGCAATGAAATCAATTTCCCTCATTAAATTTTAGAAAAAAATCTCCAAGTAAATCCTTCATCAATCTGTTTTTCATGATCTGGCTAGATACCTGAAAATTCTTTCAATTTAAAGCTCATCACTTTTATAACTATATTTAATCAATTCTTCAAATCATTCTATGCAGCATTTTACCGTTATTAGAGATATAGTTATAATCCTACTTGTCTCTATTCCTATTATTTATCTGTTTAGGAAGATAAATATACCCAGCATTGTTGGTTTTCTGATTGCAGGCATGGTAATTGGACCGAATGGATTTAATCTTATATCGGGGACCGAACATATCGAGGTAATGGCAGAGGTCGGGGTAATCCTTCTTTTATTTACAATCGGACTTGAAGTATCCTTCAGTAGATTATTGAAGATGAAAAGGATGCTTTTAATAGCCGGTTTACCCCAAGTTGTACTTACAATCATTTTTTCAGGATTAATATTTTATTTATTCGAAGTTAATATAAAGAGAAGCATTTTTCTCGGTATGCTTGTCAGTCTCTCAAGCACTGCCATTGTACTTAAGCTCTTATCGGAGAAGAATCAGCTGGAATCTCCTCATGGAAGAATATCGATAGGAATATTAATCTTCCAGGATCTTGCGGTTGTACCGATGTTCCTGCTTTTACCGGTCTTAAGCGCTTCAGAAAACTCTTCAGTATTTGATATCCTCAGACAGCTATTATTCGCTTTTGCCGCAATAGGATTGATTATAATAGCAGCAAAAAGTTTGATACCGAAAATCTTATTCCAGCTCGCAAAGCTGCAGATGCGGGAAGTTTTTACCATAGGAACCATACTATTTCTTCTAGGTACTGCATACCTCACTCATTTGCTCGGTTTGTCATTCGCCCTGGGTGCTTTCATTGCGGGACTGATATTATCCGAATCCGATTTAAGCCATCAGGTTACAGCCGAAATACTTCCTTTGAAAGATGCATTTAACAGCATTTTCTTTGTGTCTATCGGACTTCTACTGGATATTAATTTCGTTATTCGGTACCCGGCCCAACTTGCCGCCGTTGCTGCGGGAATAATTATTTTAAAATCATTAATAATAATCACCGTTGTCAAATTTATTCAATATCCTCTGCGAGTAGCTGTTCTTACAGGGCTTATATTATCTCAAATCGGTGAGTTTTCATTTGTTTTAATCCAGGCAGGCAGGAACTATAATTTAATTGAGACGGATTTATATAATTCTTTTCTGGCATCTTCAATATTCACAATGATCATTGCGCCTTTCCTTTTCGAGATCACACCCGCAATTGCTCATAAATTCGGAAGGTTCGAGACGATAAAAGAACCCGGTGAGAAAATTAAGAAGGAATTAAACGATCATGTGGTGATCGCAGGATTCGGACTTAACGGAAGAAATCTGGCAAGAGTTTTAAAAGAAACTGGAATTAACTATCTTGTTGTTGAATTGAATCCCGAAACAATTAAGGCAGAAAAAGAAAAAGGAGAAAACATTATTTACGGAGATATTACCCGGGAGGAAATTTTATTTGCTTCCAATATTGATAAGGCAAATATTATCGTGTTCGCCATTTCGGATCCTTCTTCAACAAAAATTGCCCTTAGGCTTGCAAAAAGATTGAATCCTTCCGTTTACACCGTAGTAAGGACTAAATATATAAATGAAATTGATGAACTAACTGCACTGGGTGCTGATTCAGTAATCCCCGAAGAATTTGAAACCTCTCTTCAAATATTCAGTAAGGTTTTAGAGAGATACCATATACCCCTAAATATAATTATGAGGCAGGTAGCAATGCTTAGAGGAGAGGCTTACAGCCTTATGAGAACTGAAACTCCCGGTATAAATTCTTTTGTTCATCTGAATGAGATACTGGCAGCAGGATTGACCGAAACTTATTATGTTAATGAAGATAATGTCCATAAAGGGAAAACTCTTCGTGAACTCAATCTTAGAGCAAAAACAGACACGACAATAATTGCGATTGTCAGAGGCGATAAAACAATTTCTAATCCGACCTCTAATGAAAAAATCCTTTCTAAGGATACATTGGTGGTGACAGGCAACCACAAATCGGTAGATGCTGCTTTTGAATACCTGGATGGAAATTTAAAATGATTGCATTCAGCTTACGTCAATTAAAGAACGCAAAGCTTAAATCGACAATTCCTCCCAATTGTATTACGGATATTTATTTATTGAGTTGTATTTCCTTAAGATATCGCCGCTCTATAGCATAGGGTACCTATGCGTTTGTTATAATTAATAAAGTTCATGAAACAATAGGATAAGGGCGCAGAAGAAGAATTTAAAAGTTTAAAGTTAGATTATCGCAAAAAACAATCTTAGATCAGAGTGGTTAAATTGTCTAAACTATTTTTATTTTGATAAAAACCCGATTATCAATTTAGTAATTAAAAATATTTTTAAAAGTGATTATTTTAAAAAAATCGTTATAAAAGAATAAAAATCCTACCTTTCTTAATGGAATGATTTATGTTTGTTCATCTGATAAATTATCATGCACAAAAAAATTATCATTTAAAATGATTTGACTATCCTATGAAAATATTTCTTTACCGCATTCTTAAAATATATTTTATTGCTTCAATTGTTTTTTTATTTTCCGAGGCTCTTTATTCACAGGGATATCTCAAAACTTCCGGTAAAAAGATTATTAACGGGAGTGGGCAAGAAATTATTCTGCGGGGTATCGGACTTGGCGGCTGGATGCTCCAGGAAGGCTACATGCTTCAGACCAGCTCGTTTGCTAATACCCAGCACGATATCCGCAAGAAAATTGAAGATCTTATCGGGAAAGAAAATACCGATACATTCTATAATGCCTGGCTTGCAAATGATATGCGCAGGGATGATATAGATTTAGCTGCTGGATCTGGATTTAACAGCATACGCATTCCCATGCATTATAACCTATTCACTTTACCAATCGAGGAAGAGCCGGTAGAAGGTTTAAATACATGGCTTGATAAAGGTTTTAATATTGTCGATTCACTCCTTTCATGGTGCACGGCAAACAAAATATATTTAATACTTGATCTTCATGCGGCACCGGGCGGACAGGGCCGTGATGCTGCCATTTCAGACTACGATAATTCAAAACCTTCCCTTTGGGAAAGCGATCAAAATAAATCCAAAACAGTTGCTCTTTGGAAAAAGCTCGCCGAACGATATCATAATGAAGAATGGATCGGAGGTTATGATCTTATTAATGAAACCAACTGGAATTTTGAAGGAAGCAATCTGAATGGATGCGACGAATCAAATAATGCCCCGCTCCGCTCACTATTGGTTGATATTACAAATGCAATAAGAGAAGCGGATACCAATCATATTATTTTTATTGAAGGCAACTGCTGGGCTAACAATTTTAACGGACTGACTCCGCCCTGGGATAATAACATGGCTTACAGCTTCCATAAATATTGGAATGAAAATAATCAAAGTTCTATTCAATGGATCTTAAATATTAGAGATACTTATAATGTCCCCGTTTGGTTAGGGGAATCGGGAGAAAATTCTAATCAGTGGTTTACAGATGCGATAAAACTTCTTGAGCAGAATAAAATCGGCTGGTCATGGTGGCCCTGGAAAAAATTCAACTCCCTTTCAGGTATTACTTCCGTATCTACGACAGCCGGTTATAAAACTTTATTAAACTACTGGTCTAACGGCGGCACCAAACCTTCGGAGTCGTATGCAAAAGGGGCACTAATGGAAATGACCGAAAAAATAAAGCTTGAGAATTGCAGTATTAATAAAGGAGTAATTGATGCAATGTTCAGGCAGGTTTCAACAAATGAGACTTTGCCGTATGCAGATAATAATATCCCGGGTGCAGTTTATGCAGCTGATTACGACTACGGACAAAACGGATTTGCATATAAAGATGAAGATTATCAAAATACCTCAGGTCCGGGGCAGGCAACATGGAACAGCGGCAGCGGCTACAGGAATGACGGAGTTGATATTGAGACATGCTCAGATATTTTCTCCAACGGCTACAACGTCGGATGGATTAACTCAGGTGAATTCCTAAGATATACAATAAATGCACAGCAAACCGGAACGTATGATATAGAAATAAGAATTTCGGGAAATCAGAGCGGGGGAAAAATTTTATTGAGATTGGACGGAAATAATATAGGAACTATACTTGATGTTCCCGCTACAGGAGGATGGCAGAATTGGGAGTCAATATTCGCCCGGAATGTTTCAATTATACAAGGTTCACATGATTTTGAAGCTACTTTTTTCTTCGAAGGTTTTAATTTGAATTTATTCGATTTTAGTTTAACTTCCTCAGGCATTAACCGCGAGCAGGGTGTTCCTTTGAAGTATGAACTGCTGCAAAATTTTCCGAATCCTTTTAACCCTTCTACCAAAATCAAATTTTCGATAATAAAAAATCAGTATGTCTCTCTAAAGATTTACAACAGCATAGGGAAAGAAATAGCCGAGCTTATTAATAAGGATCTGTCTGCTGGAACTTACTCGGTTGAATGGAATGCAAAGAATTTTGCCAGCGGAGTTTATTATTATTCAATAATTACAGAGAATTATACCGATTATAAAAAAATGATCCTTCTCAAATAAAATTTTATTTCTTTTTAATCTTTAGATCTTTTAATCTTTAAATGTTTTAATCTTTAAATCTTTCAGGTGTAATTTTTATCTCCTCCCTGTTATATACCTAACTAATTCATCAATCACTACTTCTTTTTCATCAATAATTTCTTTTACCACGTCTCCTATTGATATAAGGCCTACTAATTCTTCATTATCAAATACAGGCAAATGCCTTACCCGTTTATTTATCATTAATACCATGCAGTCTTCCACACTCGTAGACGGATTTACATAAATAACCTTTCCTGACATAATTTCTTTTACGGGGGAATCCTTTGATGTTCTTCCTTTCAGAACCACTTTTCGTGCATAATCCCTTTCGGAAATAATGCCTGTAACTTTCCCGCTTTCCAGTACAAGCAGCGCTCCGATTTCCTTTTCTGCCATTAATTTTAAAGCTTCCAGAACCGTTGCATCAGGTGAAATTGTCCAGATCTCATTCCCCTTTCTTTCTAATATATGCTGAACCAGTTTCATCGGATTAACCTCCTAAATTAAATTAATATCAATTATATAAATGCAGATCGGCTAACTAAAAAGAAGGAATTAATTAGAAGCTAATAACAATTGATTCTAAAATCAATGAGGGAGAGAGAATATAATTTTTAATGTGCTTATTATCAGCGCAACTATTATGTCTGTACAAATATTATTAAAAAGAAGGCGGCCCCGGATTAACTCCGGGGTCCATCTCCATCTTAAAAATCAGATAAGTAATGACTGGTAAAAACTACTCTGTTTACTATTACTCCAATGATAACATAAACGATAATTGCTACAATAATCGTAACTATAAAATAAGCTACCATTTTATCCTTTGGAACACTTTTCACTCTTTCCAGTCCCATATACAATAAAATAAGAGAATAAATACTAGCTAAAAGTACTATTATACCGAGTACGGGAAAAAGATAAAATACTCCGAATACCCAAGCGGGAGTATAGGCAAACACAACAATCTTTAAAGCCGCGTTAAGATCCTTCGGGCAGCCAAAGTTCGGAGCAAGCGCATCGATAATAAATGCCAGGAGGTATACTCCTCCAAGAGTAAGCAGATAATTAAGGATGGCCCAGGTTAAACTGCTCCCAAATGAAAGTCTGAAAGAAAACATTCCGTATGAAGTGGTAAAAACACTATAGCCGATGAAACCACAAACAGCAGGAATGGCCGCCAGGATCAAGGCATATTTGGTGAATAAATCCGAATTTGAAATAGTTTCCGCCTTTATTACTTCCCATTCTTTAGATGGGTTTAAAATAATGTTCTTAGCCCGGTCAAATAAATTCATATTGAACTCCTCTTTTTTTTTGGGAATTTGAAGAGGAACTTACCTAATTCAAATATCTCTTTCAATATGTCTTAGCTTAATATTTCGGGAAGCCAGATGATTTATTATTTGGTCAAAAAGCTTCCCATCGGCACCAATATACTCCGGAGGGCAGATTCCTTTTCTCCCGAATTTTCCATCCAAAATCAATTTTGCTGCTCCAGTGCAGGTGTATCCTGTTGTTCTTGCCATTGAAGTTGCCCCGGTTTTTTCATCATATTGATCAAATAATTCATAAATATGCTCTTTTGATCTTCCTTTTTCTTTTCCATTAATAACTATTTTCATTGCAGTAAATTCATTCTGATTCTTCTCCTGCTCCCAAAGCGGCAGTAAAATCCTTGAAGTAAAATCGATTGGCCTGAACGCACCGCCGTTGATTTGAATAACTTTGGTATTAAAAAAACCGCACTCTGCTAAGAAGCTGATTTTTTCTATATGTCCGGGATATCTTAATGTTTTTTCTTTCATAAAAGGTATTCTCGTAGTTTTCAGCAATGTTCTTAACCCGTCTGTATTAAATGCTTCCAAAGTTCCGACGGGTTCTATTTCAATCTGCACTAACTCAGATAAAGGAGATTTAACAATTATTTTTCCCCCTTCCACTAATCTAGCCGGACGAGTATATTCTTCTATTACATCGATAGGAGAAAATGGAGCGCTGTACTCAAAAGGCAGAACTCTTTTAGTAGGTAATCCACCGACAAAACATTCATATTTTTCCACTTTCATTCTTTTATTATGATATCCAAGGATAAGATTGCTTAGACCGGGGGAAATACCGCAATCAACAATCACGGTTAAACCTTTTTTTTCCGCTTCTTCATTAAGCAGAAAAGGATCTTCATTAAAGAATGAGATGTCAACGATATCTTTTCCGGCTTTGATTACATTTTTAAGAACTTTAAATCCTATAAAACCTG
>DATKLQ010000361.1:0-12913 GCA_035542335.1 Ignavibacteriaceae bacterium
TCTTTTCAAATATTTCAATTGCTTCAGTAAATCTTTTTTGATGATAATAAAACATCCCGATTGCAAACTTGGCTTCTATAAGATTAGGATCTATACCGAGGGCTTTTTCTCCAGCTTCGATGCTTTTCCCGAGCCATAACAAATTTCCGTCATACCAGACATACTTATAGGAATAAGCTTCAGCTAATCCGGCATAGGCTAAGGCAAAATTCGGATCTATAGAGAGCGCATATTCAAACATTTGAATTGCAGTTTCATTATTTTTTTTGCCGTTCTTCGATAAAAATTCCCTTCCTCTTATATAGAAATCATATGCTTTCATATCCTGTGTAGGCTTTTTACCCAGTAATTGCTTTTCATTCTCGGAGAGGGATACTTTCAGTGCCTCGGTTATTTTTTGAGATACTTCCATCTGTATATCAAAAATATCTTCCATCATCCGGTCATACCTGTCGGCCCAAACCGGGAATCCGCCGTTGATGTCCACCAACTGTGCAGATATCCTGATCTTTTGTCCGGCCTTTCTTACACTTCCTTCAAGTATATGAGAAACTTTAAGCATTTCGCCGATCTTTTTAGAATTTATTTCTTTATTCCTGAAAGGCAGTACATCGGAACGGGGAATGACTTTTAATTCTTTAATCTTCGAAAGATCAGTTATTAGATCCTCGGTTATTCCCGCGCAGAAATATTCATTTTCCTTTTCGGGACTTATATTTTCAAAATATAAAACTGCAATAGATTTGTTCTGATCGACATCGGGCTTCTGATACTTGGCGGAAAGAATTTTTATTATCTCGGGAATGGAGGAAATTCTTTTATTTACATCTTTCTGAAGCATCGACGAAACCAAGGATATAATATGCTCCGGTATGTCCGACCGGAAATTCTGGATTGCCTTTGGTTCATCATTAAGTATGGAATAAATCAATGCAGCTTCATATTCACCGTTAAACGGAAGAGACGATGTAATCATTTCATATAGGACAGCTCCAAACGACCAAATATCGGTCCGGTGATCTATTTGCGCGCCCTGAAACTGTTCAGGAGAAATATAAGCTAAAGTACCGATTGTCTGGTTTACTTTCGTCAGTCCTGTATCGGCAGCTTTAGCCAGACCAAAATCCATTATTTTAACCTTGTTGTTTTTAGTTATCATAATGTTGCCGGATTTAATATCGCGGTGTATAATGCCTTTTTTATGAGCTGCATCCAAACCATCGGCAATTTGCAGGGCTATATTAATAATCTCCTGAACGGGCAGAGCAGAGGATTTAATCCTATCCTTTAGTTCTTCTCCATCGATATATTCCAGAACCAGAAACAGATCGTCATCAATCTCTTCGATTGCATGAATAGTAGTAACATTAGGATGATTCAATGAAGCCGAGGCTTGCGCCTCAATTTCGAATCTCTGCCGAAGCTCTTCATTTGATGATATAAAAGAGGGAAGGAACTTTAATGCCACTATCCTTTTAAGCTTTGTATCCTCAGCTTTATATACTACTCCCATTCCACCCCTGCCGATTTCTTCAATAATTTTATAATGAGAGATTAATTTCTCTTTTACATCTTCCATTTCTATCTTTATGTATTATTAAAAAAATTAATTAAATATTATAATCCGGATATTTTCTTCCTGAATAGTTCACTTTTCTCCTTAACTATTGAAAGCAATTCAATGAATTCAGGTTCACTACGGACATTTTTTAAAAAAATATCATTAACAAATAAAGGATAGCAATAAAATCCCGCATTAACGGCATTTCTCAAAATTCTTAGACAATCCTTATTTTTCCCATACAGTGAATAAAGGTTGGCATAATTATAAAATTGTTCACCGTCGTATGTTTCGGAATCCTCAAGGGTCTTAAGCAGTTTTAATCCTTTTTCTTTATCACCTTTAATATAATCGAGCAAAGCAGCCGACCATAATCCTGCTACGCCGTTTGAATCCATTGAAATTGATTTGTTTAAATATTTTTCAGCCATTTCAATATTATTCATTCTGAAATGAACAATTCCCAGCCAGCTAAAGGTTAACGGGCTGCTTTTATCAAGCATAAAACCTTTTATAGCTTCGTTATATTTATTCAAATAAAGATAAGTAAATCCGATTGAACGGAATCTCGGATTTCCCGGATCAATCTTTAATGCCGTTTCCATTTCCTGCACTGACTCCTGGAGGAGTCCGGTATAGCGGTAAATGTATCCCAGAAAGAAATGAGCATTTGCGTTATTTGAATTTATGTTTAAAGCCTGCTTAATTAATTCAGCAGCCTCGATTGTTCTTCCCATTTCCGTATATAGTGATGCCAAATTTCCCAGAGCAGATAATAAATATTTATCGAGTGATAATGCTTTAAGATAGGACTCTTCTGCAGACTTAAGTAGAGCTCTGGAATTTAGATCATATTCGGCAAGCATATTGTAACGGGCTCCTAATTCCGAATAGGCGGATGCATATGCGGTATCAATCTCTATGGCTTTACTCAGCACATCCACTGCTGCACGGTTCGCTTCATTTGTCAGAGGATATGATACACCCTTGAGAAAATATTCGTAAGCAAGGGGGTTTTGGGGAATATCGGAATGTCTCTCTTCATTTGTAAATTTGACTTTAAGTCCGGTGACTACCTTTTCGGAAACTATATCCTGCAAGGTAAATGTATTCTTATAGGCGACGTCGAAATCATTCCGCCAGATTATCTCATTCGACCGGGCATCAACAAGCTCAAGATTCAGCCTTACCATGTCCGATTCCTTGAGATAATTACCGGTTAGTATAAATTCAACGTTCAATTCTCTGCCAAGCTCAGAAGGATTGATGTTTGTATTAATATATTTGCGAATTGCGCTGGATGGTCTGACCAGAATATTTTTAATATATGACAATGCTCCAATAACCTGATCCGCAAGAGCAAAACCCAAATAATCATTCTCCTTATCATTTTTAATATTAGTAAACGGTAAAACAGCAAGCCTTTTGGGAGAATTCAGATCAGGTTTATTAACTGCATTTGAAGAGAATTTTTCAAAAATATAATAGCCGGCAAAAAGAATAATTAAAACAGAGAGTGCATAAGCAAAACGATATTTTTTAGCGTTTCGTTTCGGTAAATATATATCTTTTGGATAATTCCGGCGTTCGGTTTTGATTTTATGAAGATCATTTATTAAATCCGAAAAATTTTCATATCGATCTTTTTTATCTTTCTTTAAGCATTTTTCAATTATCTTATAGAATAAATTTGAAAGTTCAGGATTAATTCCGGAAGGCAGCTTAATTTCTTCATTTAGTATTGAATATATTACAGCCTGATCGTAAGATCCTTTGAAGGGGAGCTCCCCGTTAAGCATTTCATACAGAACCACGCCGAAAGACCATATATCGGTACGATGATCAACCTCATCTCCTTTTGCCTGTTCGGGAGACATATAAGCAGCAGTACCCATTGCGGAACCAAATTTTGTTACCTGTGCACCTCCTCCAATCTTTGCTAATCCAAAATCCATTATCTTAACTTTGCCGTCTGCGGCAACCATTATATTCTGAGATTTAATATCTCTGTGAACAATCCCTTTTCTATGTGCTGCTTCCAAGCCTTCCGCAATTTGGATTGCATAATTGATAGCTTCGTCTGTTGGTAGAGACACGCCAACCTGTCCCGACTTGTCGGGATGGCGTGTCTCTACAATGGTTTTCAGTTCTTTTCCATCGACATATTCCATTACAATAAAAACATTATCACCGGCTTCTTCAATGGAATAAATCGTGCAAATGTTCGGATGATTCAGAGATGCCGCTGCCTGCGCTTCAATTTCAAACCTCTTCCGTTCTTCTGCATTTGATGAGATAAAATGCGGAAGAAATTTAATGGCAACATTCCTTTTCAATTTTGTATCTTCGGCAAGGTAAACTACACCCATTCCGCCCCGTCCCAATTCTTCAATTATTTTATAATGCAGTACTGTTTTACCAACCATTATTATCTTCTCTGTTAGCATATAAATGAATTGGGACGAGGTCTCGTCCATCCCGATAAAATCGGGATGAGACGGACTTCGCCAAGCTTACTAAGTATCTTATAATGTGAAATAGTTTGTCCGATCATTTTAATTCTATTTCCGAAGTGAATATATCCGGCTACTGCGGACAGGTCCGTCCCTGCCTACCGGCAATAAACTTTTAGAGTTTTCACAATTACTTTAAACCTATCTTTTCAAGAAGTAATTTAAATCGCGGTTCATTATGAACCGGTTCCAATTTGGGATCAATTTTAATCATGCACATTGATTCTGCTTTTTCCCCGACAGCTTTTTTAAGATATTTTATAGCCGATTCTTTTCTGCCGAGTGCTATATAAACTATCGCGATTGTCCTGAAGAGATTTCCATTTTTCAGATTTTCCACATCAATTTTTTTAATTAAATCAGCCGCTTCTTCTTTTTTACCGGCCAGGGCATAACAGCGGGCCAGAGCAACAGATGCATCCAGATCGTTATGAGTAAAATCATTCCACAATTGATTTTCCTTTATGGCTTCATTTAACAATCCTTTTTCCTGATAAGCGAGGGAGAGAAGTCTGTGGGCTGAACCAAATTCCGGGTCTAATTCCAAAGCTTTCCCGGCAAATTCGATCGCATCATCATACCGACGGGCATAATAAAATGCCATACCTTTATCCTTAAGGATTGCCGGGGACAACGGTTCCAGTTCCACAGCAACAGATATTTCTTTTATTGCTTCATCAAAACGGCCGTTAAATAAAAACCATTCGGCGAACCAGTGATGCGCAGTCGAATAATTTGGATTCAGCTTAATAGCGGTCTGAAACTCGTGAAATGAATTCTTCCAATCCCATTCATGCAACATCAATAGGCTGGCTAAAGATGTATGAGCCTCGGCAAGGTTGTTGTCAAATTTTAGTGCTTTTTTAACAGCCTCTTTGGCTTTAGGGTAGGTTTCTTTTCTCGGAATGGTTCCATATTCCCCTAATAAATTATAAGAATCGGCAATACCTGCCCATGCTAAAGCATATTGCGAATCGATCTCGATCGCCTGTTCAAAATATTTAATGGCTAACTGCAGTCCTTCCTGGGTCCTCTTATTCCAGAAGAAACGTCCTTTAAGATAAAGCTGGTAAGCATCTGTTTTATGAGTCCACCTCTGTTTTAAATTTTTCTTTTCTACAGGAGATAAGTGCACTTTAAGAGCTTTAGTGATCTTTTCAGCAACATTCTCCTGGATCTCAAATATATCATCCATGGTACCGCTGTATTTATCGGCCCACAGATAAATGTCCTGCTTTGCATCAATCAATTGAGTGGATATCCTAAGATCAGAAGCATTTTTCCTCACACTTCCTTCTAAAACATATGAGACACCGAGTTCTGCGGCAATCTGCATCATATCTTTTCCCGCTCTTTGATAATTCATAACCGAAGCCCTGGAAATAACCCTGGCTCCCTTTAATTTTGAGAGTCTGGTAATAATTTCTTCAGTTAATCCGTCGCTGAAATACTGGTTGTTATACTCGGGACTAATATCGGCAAAGGGTAATACAGCAATTGAGACAAGATTATCAGCCGGTAAATCTTTTTTCTTCTTTTTGGCTAATAATTTAAGCTCTTCAATTATAGATTCCATATTCTGAAAACGTGCATGCGGATCTTTTTCGAGGCAGAGATCAATAATTTTACTAAATGCCGGAAGCACATCAGGCCTTAGTTCCGAGACCGGATGATGTTCCTCATTAATTATGGAATATATGAGTGCTTGTTCATAATCACCCTTAAACGGAACTTTACCTGTAAGCATTTCATAAAGCACAACACCAAAAGACCAGATATCCGTCCGGTGATCGAGTTCATCACCTCCGGCCTGTTCGGGAGACATGTAAGCAGCTGTTCCGGCTGTTGAACCGGTTTTGGCAACTTGCACACCCGCTTCAATTTTTGCTAATCCAAAATCCATTATCTTAACTTTGCCGCCGGTGGTAATCATTATGTTTTGTGATTTGATATCTCTGTGCACAATTTCTTTTTTGTGTGCCGCTTCCAATCCTTCTGCAATTTGGATTGCATAATTGATAACATCTTTTATCTGCAGGGACGGGGCAGCCTGTCCCGACTTGCCGGGAAGCCCTGCCACTACAATATCTTTTAATTCTTTCCCCTCGATATATTCCATTACAATAAAAACATTATCGTCCGCTTCTTCAATGGAATAAATCGTGCAAATGTTCGGATGATTCAGAGATGCTGCTGCCTGTGCTTCAATTTCAAACCTCTTCCGTTCTTCTTC
Organism: Ignavibacteriaceae bacterium; assembly: GCA_035542335.1. Classification (GTDB taxonomy): domain Bacteria; phylum Bacteroidota; class Ignavibacteria; order Ignavibacteriales; family Ignavibacteriaceae; genus DATKLQ01. Next base: position 6,308 of record DATKLQ010000361.1, read on the forward strand.
ATTAGATAAGATATAATTTGGAAGAAATTTAACGGCAACATTCCTTTTCAATTTTGTATCTTCGGCAAGGTAGACAATACCCATTCCGCCTTCGCCTAATTTCTCTAAAATATTATAATGAAGAATAGATTGACCAACCATTTTAATCATCTTATATTTTGCCGCAATAAAAATATTTTAGCTTACGGTTAACTGTCCAATAAAAGAATTTATTTTATTTTCCTTTCAATAATTCTATATATCCCGGTTCGCTTCTAATTGATTCGAAATCCGGGTCTCTCTTTATCCATTCATAGTTTTCGTAGCCGTTATTAACAGCATTTGTAATTAACCTGACTGCTAGTTGTTTTTCACCTAGCCTTGCATATAAACAAGCACCGTAATACATCATTACAGGGTCATTAGGACTTAATTCAAGGGCTTTTTCACCTTCTATTTTTGCTTCTTCATGTTTTCCTAACTTTGCGAGGGATACCGCATATGCCATTCTTCTATAAGTATCTTCCGGATGTTGTATCAAATATTTGGGAACAATCTGAACAACCTTCTGAAGTGTTTGTTTATAATTTTCTTCATCTTTTATTCTTTCATAATACATTTCAAGATCATCATACGCTGTAAAAAAGTTTGGATTTATCGATATCACTTTTTTTAATGACTGTAAAGCATCTTTATCTCTATCGGTTGTATGGTAAATTCTTGAAAGGATCCAATGGGCGTTAAAATTATTTGGATCAAGTTCAATCGCTTTGTTACTTGCGGTAAGGGCTTCATCGAGTTCATTTTTTCCGAAATAAGCCAGTCCTAAAGAAGCATATGCTTCTGATAGTGAAGCATCATACATAAGTGCTTTAAGGCTGGCATCTAAAGCTTTGTCCAGCCAGCCTTCTTTTCTGTCAAAATCGCGGTAAATTATTGCATAAGATTCACCTAAGCCTGCATAGGCAGCGGCAAAGCGGGAATCGAGCTCCACTGCTTTTTGAAAAAGTAAAATAGCAAAATCTATATTATTTCTTGTTCTGCTGGATAAAAAATTTCTTGCCTTGAGATAATAATCATATGCTTCGGCATTTAAAGTAGGGCGTTTAGTAAGTTCGACCTTCTCAACTGGTGAAAGCTTAAGCATTAGGGTATCGACAATTTCCTTCGATACTTTTTCCTGTATATCAATACATCTGCCAGAGTTCCTTTATAAGTCTCCCCCCAAAGTTGCATACCTTTTAGCACCTCAATCAACTGTACAGAGATCCGGAGGTCATCTTTAAATTTTCTAACGCTGCCGACCATAACATAGCGGACACCTAGTTCCCTTCCTATTGTTTTTATATCCTTTTTTGTTTCTTTGTATTGAATTGTATTAACTCTTGCAATTACATTTACTTCTTTAATTCTTGATAAATTGATAATTAATTCTTCCGTTAATCCATCGGCGAAGTAATCGGCATCTTTGTCAGGACTTATATTCTCAAAAGGGAGTACGGCAATTGTTTTTTCAAAGATTTCCTTTTTAGATTCTTCTTTATTCTTTACTTCTCTTAATTCCGCCAGAAATTCTTCGATATTTCTGTATCTTAATTCCGGTTTTTTTGCCAGCATTTTGTTGATCAAATGCTCCAATCTCATCGGCAGATCTTCTTTAATTGAAACAATTGATTTGGGTTCCTCATTAAGTATAGAATAAATAATTGCTTGTTCGAAATCTCCTTTAAACGGGAGACTGCCTGTCAGCATTTCGTAAAAAATAACACCCAATGACCAGATATCAGTCCGAACATCAATATGTTCACCCCTTGCCTGTTCAGGCGACATATAGCTGGCCGTTCCCAATGTTGTCCCTAATTTTGTAACATTGGATACACCTCGAATCTTTGCCAGACCGAAATCCATAATCTTGATCTGCCCCGAAGAGGTTATCATAATGTTGCTGCTTTTAATGTCCCTATGAATAATTCCTTTTTGATGAGCAGCTCGCAGGCCTTCTGCAATTTTCTCTACAATATCCAATGATTCTTTAACAGCAGGCAATGCTTTAACTATTTTATTTTTCAATTCAACGCCGTCTATATATTCCATTACAATAAACATCTGACCATCGTATTCTTCAATCGCATGTATAGTCGCAATATTAGGATGGTTAAGTGCTGCTGCAGCTTTAGCTTCAATTTTAAATCTATTCCTTTCTTCTTCATTCGCCGAAATGTGATGAGGGAGAAATTTAATAGCAACTTTACGTTCTAAGTTTAAATCTTCAGCGAGATAGACTAGCCCCATTCCGCCTTCGCCTATCTTGTCAGCTATCTTAAAGTGTAAAATGGTTCGACCAATCATTTTTGGTTAGTAATTTAATTTAATCCGGCTTCGGCGGACAGGTCCGCCTTCGCCGAGTTTTTCAAGTATAGTTTTTCCTATCATTCTTGAACTCTAAAATTTCATTGACATAAAGGACATCATATCTAAATTAATTAATAAAGGAACCGCAGATCTTTTATTTAATATCTAATATCATAAGGTATCAGGAATCCGGTATCAGGACTCAGATTCCTAATCTTTCCTGCCAATATTTAGTTAGGAAAATATTGTCCGGGTCCAGTTTTTTCCTAATAGATAAGAACTCATTCATTTTAGGATACTGTTTTTTGAGATAATCGGGATTTACCGGCATATACTTGCCCCAGTGGAATCTGCAACTGATATCTTTATCATTCATTAACAAATTCCAGAACTGCGGGTAATAAACTTCCTGAGGTTTACCGTAGTTATAAGTAAACCAGAAAATATCTACTCGAAGCACATCCTGGTTATATGAAGGGCTGAGCCAGAAATCAGACTTCTTAGCGGCATAAACCTCACATGAAAAAGATCCTGTGGCTTTATACCCGGCGCTGCTGTAATAATCCCTCATCTTTTTCATCACTAAAGAAGTTTTATTGAGGGGAATCCAGATTTCAGTGAATTCAACCGGCACAAGCCTGTCGTTTACGCGGTTATCCATAGGCAGTCCGCGGTACCAGATGTCCCAGAACTTTTGAGGGCCGGCAGGTTTTTTTTGTGCGTCGAGCGGAACAAATTCTTTAAGAATAAAGGGAAGAATAAACTTCGGATAAAGCCATGATATGATCTTTATAAAAAATTTTACAATTGAAGGAAGCTTGAAAGTATCCAGTCTTTTCCAATTTCCGACAATCGAATAAAATAATCCGCCGGCAGCTTCCTCAGGGTATTCCGTTCCCCATATCAAATCGAATTCGAGGTAGGGCTGGGGATGGAAATCATTTTTAGTACCTGTTCCGGTGTTTGTTACAGGATCATAAGGAGTATAGTCAGAGTCCTTCATCTGGCTTGCTTTCCATACAACCATCCTTTCAAACTTATCCTGCGGCCACCACATGAGCCGGGTATATTCAGTGTCTCTTAAAAATTTTTCAAGGCTTGGTTTATCACTGTTTCCATCGCCGAAAAGATCGACAGAGCAATCACCGACGGAAGTAGTTGTTTCTTCGCCTATTATATCAAATTTACGGACCAGATTGAAAGTAACTTCCGTAATTATACCTAAAAGCCCCATTGATATTCCTGCCGCAAAGAAAAGGTCGTCTCCGCTTTCCCTGGTAACCCGGTGCAGTTCCCCGGTTCCGTCGATAAACTTTAGAGCTGCAATTTGATCATCGAAGGCATGAATAACCGAGCCGCCTGCAGATCCTGTGGAGATAAATCCTCCGACGGTCTGATGAATGATTCCTCCCATATCGGGAACTGCTAATCCTTCCTGGTCGAGCTGGTAGAAAAGGCTGTTGATTAAATTTGAAGTTCCGGAAGGATCGTAAGGATCTCTTCCCAAATGACATCCTGCCTGGACTGTTACCTGCATCTTATCCTTGTCAATCCTGACCTCTCTCATTTTATCCAACATGATATTAATTCCGTTTTCACCGTCTGCAAATATCGCATCCTTCACCGAATGAGCAGAACCCCTGACCCTGATTTTCTTATCTTCTTTTCTTGCACATTCAACGAGGTATTTTATTTCCTCCTCATTAGCCGGATGATAAAAGCCGCCGCTGTATACCGGAACGTTATTCATTTGCCCTCCAGAAATTTTAGATTTAAAGATTAATTATTGTTTTGCTGCCGAAGCAGGTTTGATCCTGTTCAGCTCATCAAGATCCCATTTGAGGTTCAGCTTTTTGAAGATATCTGCAGCTTCCGAAAAATAACCTTCCGCCTCAATGTTCCTGAGCTTCATGGAATGTTTTTGAAGAAATTTAGCGGTATCAAGATAAGCCCTGCCTAGTTCGGGGACCGCTCCGAGGTCCCGGGCACTTCGGATACTATTTTCAAAATGATGAATTGCTTTTCTGTTTTTATTTATAAGCTGAAAATAAATTCCTGAAAACCTTTCAACTTCCGGTTTTATTTCCGCCACTTTATTCGATATATGATCGGCGGTCTTTATGATTTTTTCAATTTTATTTTTAATCTCATCCAATTCATTTTTTCCGGAAGGACTGCTCAATTTTAATTCAAAGAGCCGGGTGTGATAAAACAATCTGTAAGCGGCTAGATAACCTAAAAACATCGGGGCAAGGGAACCGGCTTCAGCGGCCGCTTTTTCGGCTGCTTCAAGAGCTTCTTTTGCAGAACCTATATCATTCAGCAGAAGAAGAGCTTTCGCTTTTTTTCCCGAAAGTCCCATGATCCAGGAATCTAGGCTTAGTTTCCCGGCAAGCTCAAGAGATTCATCATAATATTGTATTGCTTTATGAAGATTCCTCCGGTTAAGCTCGAGATCTCCCTTCATTGAAAGCATGTACAGCTTCCCGTAATCGAAATCGTATGTCATGCTGATTTCGTCGCCTTTTCGGGCTAAATATCCGGCGTATTCATATTCACCTCTGCATATTACAATATATAACGCCCAGCTTATTTGGTAGGTAACATAAATTAATTCTCCTTTTTTAAGCTTTATATCCAGGAGCTTTTCATTTATTGTTTTAAAATTTTTCCAATTGCCCGAAAGGTAATCGCATAAGGTCTCATCGTATCCATTTTGAAAAATTTCCTGGATTCCGTGAAGGCGTGCATGTCTATTTGCCATAGCAATGAATTTCTTCCCTAATGAAAATGAAAGGCTGCTGAAACAGAATAAAGATCCGGCGACAGAATATGTAATAAATCCGTCTTCGCCGTTAAGTTCAAATCCCATTTTAAGCCTTATGAGGTTCAGGAGCTCGAAGAACATTTTTTTGCCGTCAATATTTGCATAAGCAGTTACCATTTTGAATAGAATATCGAAAAGCTCATAATCTTTCTCGCCGGGAGATCTTTTTTTGGGAAAACTTATATAAAGGTGCTTTATAATCAGAATAAAATTTAATATAAACCTGAAAGTTTCATTCAAACTTCTCCTGTCCGTTTTCATTCCTTTTGCATTCAGAGCTTTGTTGAAATGTTCAAGCGCATCTCTGAAATACCCGCGGTTGTAAAAAGATAATCCTATATTCTTTTCCAGCATAAAGATTTTTTCTTTATCAGCTGCGCTGCCGTACTTCTGCATATACAGCTTTAAAGCCTGGCTGAAATAATTAAGGGCCTCATAAGATGCTGCGGTTTTAAGAGTTCTTTCTCCTGCTTTTATGAGGTATTCTTCGGCTTTCTCCCTATCATCTGCTTTGCCGTAGTGATGAGCAAGCATTTCAAAAAAATCATGAATTCTTTCCGAAAATAAATCTTCTATTGCATGGGCGGTTTTTAAATGAAGCTCCTGTTTATTTCTTGTCAGCAGCGTTTCGTAAACTGCTTCCTGGACAAGCGCATGCTTAAATAAATATTCACGTTCTCTGGTGTCGGTATTTTCCTTAATTAGTTCCAGCTTTTCCAAATGCTTAATACGCGGATCGACATCTCCTGCATTTCCGCAAACTTTTATCAGAATATCATACATGAAATGCCTGCCGATAACGGAAGCCGTTTTTAAAAGATTTTTTTCCGGTTCGTCAAGCTTGTCAATCCTTGAAAGCAGGAGCTCTTTTATCGAACCGGGAATTGACAAATCAAGGGCAGGCTTTGAAATATGAAACCTGCTGTTTTTAATTTCTATTATATTATCGTCAATTAATGATCTAATCACTTCCTCAATAAAAAAAGGATTTCCTTCAGTGTTTTTTGCAACCGAGTTTTTTAATTGAATAGGGAGTTCATCCATTCTAAGAAGGTTTGAAAGAAGCCGATCACAGTTTTCGGAATTAAGAGGTTCAAGCTTAATCTCAGTATAAAAATGGGGATACCGTTGATTAATTATAGAAATAATCCGCTCTCCGGTTTCTTGGAAATTAGGCCTTAAGGTGCTTATAAATAATATTTTATTATGCTCTGCGAGCCTGAAAAGAGATTGAAGCAAATCGAGAGAGGATATATCGGTCCAATGAATATCCTCGATTATAAAAACGATCGGCTTGGCCTGGGAACCTTTTAATATTAGGTTTTGTATGCTGTTCTGGATCAGCTTTTTAAGAGAATCGCCGGAGATATCTTCAATTCTTTTTTCATACCTGTCCGATAACCTGAATCCCATCAAAGTTGCAATAAAAGGAATGATTTCATCCGCTT
>DATKLQ010000362.1:0-19310 GCA_035542335.1 Ignavibacteriaceae bacterium
GGGGATTAATAACATGATGAAAATCTAAATTAATTATATGTTCAGGCAAGCTTGAAAAATTCATCATCGTTTCTTCATATTTTAATAATTCGATAGGTTCTTTTCAATGCATGGGCACCTTTAGGTTATTCTGCAGAATCCTGACAAGATCATCCGCTTTATTTATTCCGGGGATGATCCAATGCGAACCAAAAATCAGTTTAGGGACACCGCCTCTGCCGTTCTGAATGGTTTGACCATATATCTGAACGGAGTTATGCATATACTGCCCGATCCAAGGATCAGTCCGTGCAGCATCGAACCTCGACTGGCCGACTAATTCAACTGCTTTAGTCCTTGCAGATTCGAGACTCCGCGGATACCATCTGTCACCGGATTCAAATGTGAACATCCAGTTGTCGAAAGAAGAATATGCCCCGCGATTTGCCAGCCATACTGCCAGGCCAATTTCGGCAAGTTCGCAGGAGTTTTTAAAATTATCCAAACCCCCGGGAATGTACGGGTTGCACTGTGAATTTAATGGTGCCGGACAGAGTGCAAAGGCGAGCTTTCCTCGGAAACGCCGGATCGTTTCATCAAGCATTAAATGAACCCGCTGACAATGTGAACATTGATAATCAAAGAGAAAGGTGACAGTATATGGCGCATCCGGAGATCCTATGATCGGTACAGAATGGTAATCGATTGAGGAAAAGATATTCTGCGAGTGTCCCTCGCGGTAAACTATTGCCGGAGTAAAAACAATCTGAAAAGCTGCCATAACACCTGCTAAGGCAACACCGATAAGAGCCAGTATCACCGGAGAGAAAGGACGGATGATATATTTTGGAGCAGCTGTTGAAACATTTTGGATAATTGCAGGATTTGCCGGAGGGATTTCCTCTGAATAGTTATTTAATTCCTTCATGGCCCGCCAGATTACAAGTGCGGCCAACAGCAGACCGGTAATATGTGTAGTCAAACAATAGAGGCAAAAATCCCCAATAATCCATTTCTGAATTATAGTAAACCAGACTGCACTTCCGGCAACCGAACCGGCCAACATCAACATAGCACTCCAGGCAATGCGCCGGACCGGGGTCTCTGTAGTTGGACCAATATAAAAACTGGCAACCATTATAGCGAGATATACTCCCGCCGACAAACCAGTAACAGGCAATATCCCTGCAATCATCGACCAGGGGCTGTTGAGCACCTGGTTGCAAGGGCTTCCACCACTGCAGCCGATCATCGATCCGCCTTGCAAATAATGCCAGCTCAAGACGGTACTTAAAATCAGAGCCAATATGTTCAATCCCAATAAAATAAAACGCCAGAAAGGCCACGAGATTTGAAGATTTTTACTATCTTCGTGAGTAACCAAAACTCGATTCTCCTTCCATTTGTAAATAAAAGTCTGGCAGGATCTCAAGCTGTTCTAAAGTCGTGAAGCACCCGCTATTTTTTCATATAGGTTTTCTAATATTCATTGGGTTTACCAGGTGTAGGAATATTACCGGAGACTGGCATTCCACGGTCATAAACTCTGCTCAAAGGCTTGGAAAGAGTAATACCACTGCCCGAAATCTGCACACCTGCATCATGTGTCTTAGTAAGCGGCACTGTGACTGTAATGGAGTCGATTGGGCTGTTATCCCTGCTGCCAAAACGCCGGCGTCCCACAATAATGGAAGAGATTACTGTCGTCTCAAGGTTTGGGCTGCTGTCAATAGTAATCGTTTGACCTTTCTCAAAACCTTCCACACCGGCAACATTAATAGCTGTAGCGCCCAAACCGGTTGCGGTACCTACAGTGGTGCCCCCTGCAGTGCCTATAATCGCGATAACTGCTGTTTCATTGTTTGTACCACTGCCGATAATAATTTTCTGACCGATCTTAAAATTTTCTACATTTGCAACCTTAATATTATTCGAACCAGGTATTGATGCTGCAGAGAGAGTGGTTGTGTTCTGCAATAGGAAATCGCTGCAATTACTGTCGTTGTCCTTGCCGTCCGGATATCTCCCGGCACTTCTATTTGGCTGAGTAGTGGATGAAGCAAGCCACCATCTAAAGCCTCTGCCCATACTCGGTGAAGGCACGAAGCAACCGTTCTCCCCTGTTCCGGAAGCTGATTGGTAACCCTCGGCAGCCCATGGATCGACGAGTCCGCCGTAGTTAAGGGCGTCAACAATATTTCCGGCAGCATCATGCAGCACAATATTACCGGCTCTAGAAGAGAGAGCCGGACCTCCGAACCACTGGTTGGGTATGGAGGTTCCTTGGTAGCCTGCGGTCAAGACCTTTTGATCTCGAACAACCGCATCAATTGCATGATCCTTAGTCAGCGGCTGGTCAAGTGTGATACCTGTACCTAGTGGTAAAACAGGCTCGTTGCTGGAGTGGGGGAAGCGTGTCGCCGGCTCAAAATTAATTCCAGTTCCCCTGACGCTGAAAGGTATATTGGATGCATGATTGAATTTCAAATGTTCGACGAGCTCGATCCCTGTTCCCGGATCCTCAGTATCTTTTAACTGACCGTTGAAAGTGCTGCGGGCAGACTGTGTACCAACGCTTTTCACGGTAACGGTCTCAATCCCGTGACTTTTACTGTCAATGTCCAATCTGATTTTGTCGCCAACCGAAATGTTAGCGACTGATGAAACTTTTATGTTAGTATCGCCGGCTTTTGCATCGGCTGACAACCATGCCTGGGTGCCCGGATTACCCACTTTTGTGATAGTTACTACCTCGTACTTTTCAATAGTCTGAGAAACTACAGGGTATGCCGCACCATAGCCGATGGCCATTTTCTGCCCAACTTCAAAGCCGTCTATGCTCGTAACAGGAATGTTTGTCGAGCCTGCGGGAATTGTAATCACCGGACCATCCGGCAAAGGCTGCCATACGGTTGTAGGAGTACCGGGTTCGACCGGACGGGCGAACGGAGACGGGGTCTTCGGCTCTCCCAAGCCTGCCCCTGTACCGACTTTAACAATTTTATGGTTTTCCTTGAATGAACCATTGTCAATTTCAATTATATCTCCGACAGACATCCCGGATGTATTCCTAACATATACAGTAGACTCACCTTTTTTAGAGGGAACCGCCAATCCCGAGTTAGACAATCCTAACAGATAAAAACTGCGTGCAGAAAGCTTTGTTCCTGCCGGAATCTTCACAGATGAAAAAATAGGCATCTGGGTTTGATGTTGAGTCAATGTCCAGCCGGAGATATCGATCTCAGCATCGCCAGCATTATATAGTTCGATAAAAGAGTTGGTCTGGTTATCAAGCGAACCATCGCTAACACGGAATTCGTTAATCTTGATCGGACTAACGTTCCGAACCTTTTCGGCTGTTGTTTCAGATTCCTTCTTACCGGTCATAGTGTTTGTCCATGAGGCATTGGCGACCAGGTCGCCGTTGAAAAATTTCTGTCCGGATGTAACAGTAAAGGTTGCGCTTACAACCGCACCTGGTACCATTGGATCGTTGAACACTTTTGAACTTTCCTTGAAACCTAACAGAATGGATTTCCAATCCTTGGGGACTGAAATGCTTAAAGTTAAAGCCTTTACAGGCACGCCTGCAGTATTTGTAAAGCTTACGGCAACGTTCCGCGAAGACAGTGGCGAGAATGTCTGGAGCCCCGGGGGCGCATCAATTGCATTTGCGGGTGCAAAGGTTAATCGCTGCACATCGTATTTTGCAGCAACTATATTAGCCTGAATTTTCCGGTTGGTTTCCTGTGTCGGAAAAGTACCTGCAGTTGTCATTGCACCTTCGTAGAAAGTACCCTGTGAACCGTTGCTGTTGTCGCCGCCGTTGCCTAAAAGAATAGCTCCCTGCTTACGCATCGGGTCATAGCTGCTTCTGTCATTGATAACTCGAGGTCCGTCGAACATAATCTGAAGGTCTCCCTGCTGCGCATCACCGCCCATAGATCTCCAGTGGTGCGGTTCGCCATCGGCCATTGCTGTAACAAAACGCCATGCAATATTCGGCAAATCAGGACAATACTTATCGTCCGGAGATTTGTTAACACAACCCACAAGGTTATTCTCCTGGTCGGTCATAATCCATGGTCCCGGCGTTTCGCCATGATACCAATAATTGGCATTGCCGTAGTAGGCGGTTTCCATTGTGCCATCGCCGTCGTCGCGGCTGTCGGTCTCAGCGTTGCCGTAGTCGTAGCAGCAACCATTATTATAGTGATGGCCATTTATTACCCAGTATTGGCCCTCAGCCTGGTCGTCGACAGCAGTTCCCTTAGGATCATCCAAGCGCAAACCCATGCCCGGCTCGATGAAAATGCCGTAGGCCTTATGTCCCATGATTGTTATCGGAGCCATGTCTGCGATTGGAATGTTATTAAATCCGCCCATAGCCGGACCACTGAATCCGCCGCGGGGTGCCTGTATTAAATTGTTGCCTTTACCTGACTGGTCGTAAAGAATAGTGATCCAGCAGTATGTATTGGCACAGAATGCATCCTGCTCAGCCGCATCGGCGTATCCTCCAGGATCTCCTTCACTCGCCTGAACTACGCCTATATCCAGAGTCTTTCCGTCCGACTGACGCACAACCTGGTAGAGCGGACCGTTGTACGAGGCATACAACGCACGTGTGCTGCTATGGGCAGCCACACACGGGGTTCCTGCTGCAGCATAGATATCACACGGACCTTCAGGTCTGAGTGGAACAACATTGGTTCCTGTGCCGGACACTGCAATCATCATCAAAGCGGCAGGTAATATCAGCGCCGATGTAAGAAGTATTAAAAGAGTATTTTTCTTTTTCATGATTATTCTCCTTTAGATTTTATTTGACTCTCCCTGTTCACCTAACGATGACAACGTGTTTGTATGCGATCTTGTGAAAATTTCTTAATGATAATAGAATAAAAATATTATTGGATAAAACCCTATCACTTATTAATCGCTTCGAGTTGATATTTATAATTTACATAAATTATTAGTGAATACCTCAAAAAAGAAATAAAAATTAGTTTGTGAAATTTTTTCTGATTCTTCCAAATTAAATTGAGATAAATGCAAGTTAAGATTCTGATTTTCTTTGCTGTTAATTCAAGGGTTCGATAAAGATATTACACATTCTGTCTGAATATCTTTTTATAAACTAGATTTAATGAAATCTATCAAGCAGCTTCGAAAAAAAATTTTACAAACTGTAAGAATCACAAAATGATATTGATATTTAATGAAATAAAAATTTTTATTAATAGCTTATATTATCTCTATATATGAATAAAGCCTGGAAATTTAATTCCAGGCTTATATATTTCTTTTAATTTTTTCTTTATATCTTTTTTTATCTAGGAAATGGAAAAGAGCTGCCCTTATATTCCGGCTTGTCGGTCATAGTGCACGATGCTTTATCTCCCTTCACATCGAATACCATAAAATCGGGAGCCTTTGCAGTGTAAGGAGTCCAAACACCTTTATCCGTACCATTCGGATTGCCGAATTTAGCAAAGTTGGTATAATAAGTAACCATTTGATTGCTCAATGCTTTGTCTCCCTCAGTAAAAGGCCGCCAGCTGTGTGAATAAGAATGGAACACATACCATAAATCCGAAGAGTGAAATGCTCCGCTGGAGTCACCCGGTAATTGACGCGCGAACAAATAGGCATAAGCAGGTTTGCTGCTTTTTTCAGCACGTAAGGCACAGAAGTCTTTAATAGCTTTCGTCATATCAAATATATCGTTTGCTGTGTATCCAAACATATAAGAGATGTCGGTGATTTTACCATGGGTTACAGCATCGCTGAATGTTTCCTTTAAGAGATAACCGTCAATTACAGGACCCCAAAAAATCCTTTGCTTAGAAACATCCGAATAGTCCTTCGCCATTTTCAGAAGTTCATCAAAAGAGAGCGCCCGCATTTCATCTAGTGTAGTTTTCTTAAAATAATCCATCATCTTTTTATTTGACAACTGGGCACTGTCGAGCGAAGTACTACCCAATCTAAAGGTGCCCAACCCGCCGCCGCTCATGCTTATTGCATGACTGATCAAATTTTTTGACAGAGGTGAAGCACATAAAGACTGGACACTGCCGGCTCCTGAACTTTGACCAAAAATAGTTATGTTATTTGGATTTCCGCCGAATTGTTCAATATTATTATGAACCCATTTAAGGGCGGCAACCTGATCTAACAAGCCATAATTTCCTGAAACCTTATTAGGACATTCAGCAGATAAAAGCGGGTGGGTGAAGAAGCCAATTATACCAAGACGGTATGTTACCGATACTAAAATGACACCTCGTGAAGCCCATTCCTCGCCGCCGTCCATTTCCGGTTCAAAGGCAAAACCTTCACGATAACCTCCGCCGTGGATCCACATAGCAACGGGGAGCTTTTTATCTGTTTGACCTGCAGCGGGAGTCCAAACATTCAAGTAGAGACAGTCCTCACTGAAGGGAACGGAACCGCTGGCCCGCCATTCCTTTCCGTAAAAGCTTTGTGGATCCCAGGTTACCTGCTCGGCAGCATCGCCGTACTTATCTGCTGTTTTTACCCCTTCCCAGGGTATAACAGGCTGCGGCTCTTTCCAGCGTAAATTCCCAACCGGCGGTGCTGCAAAGGGTATCCCCTTGTATGCAATGACCCCTTCCGTCTGAGTTTGTACTCCAATTATTTTACCGCCTTCGATGTTCAATACCGGATTTGATTCTTGATCTTTAAAAGAGCTCAATATCATATAGATGCACAAGAAAAGAATGAAAGATAATTTTTTCATAAGATTCCCGGAATTTTATTTTTAAAAAAATGTCAGTGGTTATCTTTTAAAAACAGAAGCAAATGAATTTTAAAATCAAACAGCTCAATAAATCAAACAATACTTTTTTAACTGCAAACCCAAATCGTATGCAAATGCTCTAATGGCAGCAGCATCACGATCTTTTTCATCCATAGAGCGCCATGCCCTAATTTTAACCGACGGAGGATCGATCATTGGTACCATTTCGGAAGATTCAAGCAGGTTTGCACAGTATTCAGCGGCTTCCAATAACTCATCGGTCGAAGACTGGCTATTCCTTAAAGTTTTTGTTACTTGTTTTAGAGCGTCTTCAATCATTTGTATTCCCCTTGATGCAGCTCCCTCCTTATTGGGATTAGGTTTAATCCTGGTTTTTGGATCAAGATTTCTATGAAATCCAAATATAGCTGCTATGATCGAAGGGTCTCGAATCGTCCCATCCGGATAAACCAATCCGTGTATTTCGCTCCAGTACCCGCTGATCATCAATTCAAATACATACCAGCCTGTTTTATGCTCTTCACAAATTTCAAGAGCTAAGTCGTACGGATTTGCCCTGCCGATACAACCTAATTCACTATTGATAAGAGGTTTGTTAAATTTTTTCGCAAATTGCTCCGCTTCGGCATAACTGTTTTCAATTAGTTTGCGTGTACCAAGATAATCATGAAAACAAAGTACATCTACAAGATCGCCTCCCATTTCCAAATCTTTTGGGAAGGTATGTCCTATGGTGATTGCATTTTTCGGATCGAGTTTTTTAACAAGGCTGCAGTAATATCTTACAAAATTATTTATCTCGTCCCAACGTGCTGATTTCTCTTCTTCCGGAGCCTCTCTTAAATAGTCATTATAAGAAGGTTCATTCATTATATCCCACATTAAAAGGCCTTTTTCATTTCTTAATGCTTCAACAACATCTTTTACATATTTATCGCCCGCTTCATGAAAATCACTTTTTAAAGTATTGGGATCAAGCATATTCCCATTCCACAAAACAGGCATTGTGGAAATTCCTAAACTGTCTGCCGTTCGAACATACTCCCGCAGCTTCTGAATGAATCCTGCCGGATCATTTAAGTATCTCTTGTAGCTTAGCCAGATGCGCGTACTATTTAAATTTAATTTTTTGGCGTATCCTAAATCCCGTTCAATTATTTTTTGCTCATTCATCCAGCCGCCGGGATAACAAACGCCGCGGATAAAACTATAATCCTTCAACGGCTCGGCCGCTTGTAATTGAAAATATGCAACGGTAATAAAGAAAAAAATAACTCTCTTTTTCATATGTGGATATAACTTTTATTTATTTTGCTTCAAAGCTTAAACATGAATAGAATCAATTAGGCTGCCATAAACGAACTAATTTTTCAAATAACCAATCTCTTTGTAATACTTTTCAGCGCCGGGATGCAAAGGCACACCAAAATTTTGCCAAACTGTTTTCGGATCGTAAGTATAAACCCGGATAAACCATTTTAAATTTCCATGATTTTCATCAATTGCTTTGGCAAGTTCATAAGCAGCTTGGTCAGGAGTATCGTCACGAGCAAAGATTGCTTCCCCTGATCTGCCCAAGGTTTTAATTTTACGGTCAACGCCCCTGAGTAAACCATGATTTGCCTCGACAAATTCAGCATCAACATTCTGTTTAGCAATAATCTTAAGTAAATCTTCAGGTAATTCTAAAAAATAAAGATCGAATTTCTGGCTCAGGGCGGTCCAATAAGATGATTCAGGATTCATTGAGGGACTTGCCAGAAAGCCACCAATAATATCAAAATCACCTTTTAATGCTTCTTCAACCGAAACTCCCATTTTGCCTCCCCATGCCTTAATACTATCTGGAGTGATCCCGTAATATTGCAGGACGATCGCAGTGTTGGCGTCGGCACCCATAATTTTAACGGGCAGGCGTTCTTTTATTATGCGGCTGAAATCCTTAATACCCGATTCCATCTTTACAGCAATCAGATAATAAAAGGGATCTTCTAGTTTTGCAATCAGGCGAAGATTACGGTATGGTCCTTTACCTGCGAGTGTACTATTGTAAGCAGAACTTAACATTGCACTAGATGTTACGCCAAAATCCACCCTTGCATCAACACGTACATTTACTCCATCTTCAAGGTTTATTTCATCAAGGGGAGGAGGATAATCGTTTTCGGATACCAGACGGGGTCCGTACCATCTATTACAGTTACGGCAAAGTATTACAGAATAGCCATAAGATTTCATGGATTCTTGAATGAAATCGCCAAGTTCTCCCCATGGACATCCGCTTTCGCATGCTGACGCCATTACCGGTCTTTTTACATCCCAGCCTGTTTTGCCGACATCAATAGTTCCCTGAGCATTACTTATATTTGACTGAAGAAGGGTTCCCAAAAAAAATAATACGGATATTAGACGTCTTACTAAGAAAATTTCTATTGATAACTTTTCTGCGATCAGCATTATTATTTAGCCCACGCTTCTCCTTCCGGACTCCGCCGCCACTTGAAATATGCATCCAAAACCTTAAGTGATTCCGCGCTTGGTACGGATCCCATGTATGGTTTATGGCTGAAATACATTACTTTAGCATTAGCATCACTAAAGGCTTCCCACTCGGGAACACCTTTCCCATTCGGATCGCCGTACTTAGCAAAGTTCGTCCAGTAAGTTGCCATAGCTTCAGATATTACTGAATCAGTTGTTGTTGAATAAGGATCTTTTGGATTCAGATGCTGAAAAACAAAACCGACATCCTGGCCATGCGGCGAACCGTGGCCTGCCTGCGGAGAACCTTCAGGGAAGTCGGGATGCTGATCGAAATAGTAATAATAAACCTTTGATTTCCCCATCTTCGATTGAAGCCGTGCCCAGCTCCAGGTCTGCCACCCGAATGCTGCATCACGCACAAGATCACGCGCTGTCTTTGGCACACTGCCGGACTCTACGGGGTAAGCTTTGAGCAGATCATCTGCAAATTTACCATAGCGGATTTTCACAGAGGCAATGAAATCTTCAGGATTTTTTTCTCTTGAGAAGCTTGCACCTTCATCTGAGTTATAACCGATTAGAATGGGTGTATCATTAAATTTCCCGGATTCATATAATTTGTATTGATCATCCGGAATAACATATCCGTCAATAATGGGCCAGGCAAGACCCCGGATTGGCGGAAGACTATCGGCAGGCAGCTTCCGAAGATCAGCAATGGATGAATACCCTGCATTCTTAGCATATACCTCTCCGGCAGTTTCCGCATCATGAAGCCGTTTTAAGTTCTCTCCCGGGTAAGTAGTAACCCTCGGAGGTCCAAAGGAACCGCCGCTTTCTGAAACAGCACCATTGAATAAACCTTTTGCTAAAGGGGAGGCACATAACATACTAACCGCAATGCCTCCTGCTGATTCGCCGAATATTGTTACCTTATCAGGATCTCCTCCAAACTGAGCAATGTTCTGCTTAATCCATTTAAGCCCTGCAATCATATCAAGCAATCCGTAATTTCCGGATACATGATTGGGATTTTCGGCACTTAATTCCGGGTGTGCCAAAAAACCAAGCTGCCCCACACGGTATGCAATACTAACGAGCACTACGCCTTTCTTAGCTAATTTTTCTCCAGTGTACATGAACTCGGATGTTGAGCCGCCGTTAAACCCTCCTCCATAAATCCACACAAGCACAGGAATTTTCTCGTTAGCAGTTTTAGCGGGAGTCCAAATATTAAGATAAAGACAATCCTCGCTTTTTCCTGCAGGAGGAGCCCAGCCCTGTATAGGACCTGGAGCAAAATTAAAAGCTTGCCGAACACCCTCCCAATTTGCCGGAGGCTGAGGAGCGCGCCACCGTAACTCTCCAACCGGCGGTGCTGCAAACGGAATACCTCTATATACAGACAATCCATTTTCGGATGTTCCTTGTAATAATCCTTGTTCGACTTTAACCGGTTCTGGTTGTGTAACTTCATATCCCAATAGAGAGAGCATTTTCAATCCATAACGCATTCCAAATATTCTATAGCCTGCAGCATTAAAATGTAAATTATCCGGTCCGTCAGTACAGCCGCTTGAAGATATTACATAAGCATTAGGAATTACTTCCGGCAGTTTTGCTATAAATGAATTCATTCCTGCACAAATTCCTCCCTGGTCGGCATTTACTGTTTCACCCGCGAGCAGCGGCACGGAATCAGGATTCAGATTTAAATCTTTTATAAGATTGTCATATACACCTTTAACCTTCAAAGTCCAGCTGCTGTCATTTGGATTTGATTCTCCCTGATGAAGAAGAATACCTTTTATAACTCCATCCTTCTGCGCCAGCTTTGCCAAATCAACAAGGTATGCATATGGATTTCCGTTATATTGTTTAATTATATTAGTCATCCAGGATGGAGCGCCAGCCGCGTAAGTTTGAAAATTATCCTTATCAAATAGTTCAATTTTACACCCGGCCACGGAAACATTAATAACTCCTATTTTTATATTCCTCGGAAGATTTGCAGCCAAAGTTCTGCCAAAATAATCGAGCGGGGATAAGCCTGATCTGCAGCGGCATAAAGGAGGGACAGCAGGGTACCATTTTCCTTTTGTTCTATTCAGATCAGGACAATCAACAGCTTGCAGCACCTGGAAACGATTATCGACCAATTTGTCCTGTTGTTCAACTTTGCCGGCTCCTTCCATGTTCGATTGCCCGAACGCAAGAAAAATATAGAAGTTGGGATCTTGTGAAAATATTTTTGAACCGGGTAAAAGTATACCCAGGATAAGAAAAATTAAAAATTTATTTTTCATTATGTTTTCTCTAAATTAATTTTTTAATATGATTCTTGTTCGATGGTTCCGCAGCAGACCTAAAAATAAGTAATGGTGCTCAGCCTGACAACTTCCGAATCACTTTGTCCGCTTAACATCTGCATTTAAAAATTTTATTGAGCTGCCCTTGTTAATTTCATTATAATTTCCTGATCATTTATATATGCTTTAACGTCAATCGAATCGTCATCAAGATATTTGCACTTATGATTAATATTCATTCCCTGAACGTCAACATCAAAGGAAAAATCATTTCCATTAACAGTTCCATTGGTTAAATCAATCTCTCCCATAGCAGATGAATTTTTTCCTGTTAATTTATTCCCATCCACTTTAAAAGTAAATGTTAATTGAAGATCGCCCTGCGGACTACTGACTGTACCTATCCATTTACCATCAATTTTGGATTCTTCTTTAACTCTGGTTAGCAGCATCGGTTCAGGCCTCCATGGTATACTCAGTTTGATTGTATCCCCGTCCAGGACTCCTGTATTAGTGATTACCTGTCCGTTTAAACTGATATCGAATGAAAATTCATTTCCATTTACTTTCCCGTTTTCCAGAGGTAAAGTTCCTCTTTCCGACGTAACATTCCCATTCAATGAATCGCCATTCACTTTAAAACTATAAGTTAATTCAAAATCTCCGTTTGGAGTTGTCATTTTACTTTTCCACTCCCCATCAAGTTTTTGAGCTTTACAGGTTATAATAAGCATGAACGATAATAAAATGGTAATATAAATTTTCATTTTTTCTCCTTTGTTTTTTATGCACAGTATTAATTTTTTATCATTTAAAACTTACTATTTAATGCAGGTATTTACAATCTATTGAACAATAAGAAAATTTGAATATCAGAAATAAATTTTCCCAAAAAACTTATAAGGAAAATTTTATTTCTGTTCCAATTTTGTGAGACAGTACCGGCAAAAATAATTTTTACTAATTTAGTAGGTTAAAAAGATTACTACCAGTTGAAAAGTGTACAATTTATCTTAAATTTGTTAGAGGTTTTCTAAAAAGAGAGAAGAAAATTTATTTAAAGATTTTCATAATCATCGCAATAATATTTCTAGTTGTAACTGACAAAGCTCTGCCTCAAGATTATGGCAAACTCAGGGGTTTCGTTATTGATTCAACAAGCAGAGAGGCACTTGCTTTTGGAAATGTTTATGTTGAGGAATTAAATACCGGCTCGTCGACCGACGTGAGGGGTTATTTCCTTATAAACGGTATACCTGCCGGTTCGAAATTAACTGCTGTTGTTTCCTATGTAGGATATCAAACAAAAAGAATTCCTTTCGTAGTGAGAAAAGATGGAATAACTGATGTGACTGTTGAGCTCGCTCCCTCCAGCTATCAGCTCCAGCCTGTTGAAAAAATTAGTAAGAGAGTTTTAGAAGAAGAGAATGCAACCGATATTGGACTGCAAAAGTTGACTTTACGTGAGATTGAGATGCTTCCCAAAGGAGTTGAGACTGATGTTTTCAGAGCACTGCAATATCTCCCCGGAGTAAAATCGACCGGAGATGTTTCTGCAAAGTATTACGTAAGAGGAGGAGCCAGCGATCAGAATCTTGTTCAACTTAACGGAATAACAATTTATAATCCTTTTCATGCCCTAGGTTTATTTTCCGTAATTGATCCGGAAATAATTAATGGAGTTGAATTTTATAAAGGCGGCTTTACTTCAGAATATGGCGGAAGGCTTTCTTCTGTTCTTGATATTCATACAAAAGAGGGGAATAAATCGGTTTATAGCACTAAAGTAGCATCCAGTTTTCTTTCAGGGAAAATTCTTGTTGAAGGTCCTATTCCCAATGGATCTTTCATTGCAACAGGGAGAAAAAGTTTTTCAAATCGGATCTTGAAAAAATTTCTAAATGATCAAAATGTCCCTCTTAATTTCTACGATTTTTCATTTAAGCTGAATTATTCTTCAAAAGATTTTCTGAATAATGCACGCTTTTCTTTATTTGGTTTTTTTACCGGTGATAACCTGAAATATGCCGATCCCTCAAGAGAAAATTTTAAATGGACAAACAGCCTTCTGGGAATTGAATGGTTCCAGATTTATGATGCCCCATTATTTTCAAAACTTGCCGTTTCTTCAAGCAGTTTTAGCGGAGAGATTATTCCTAACGGAAGTAATCTGAAGCCGAGAAGAAATGAAGTGAATGATGTTACATGCAGCGCAGACTTTACTTATGTTTTCGACAGCAAGGATGAATTCGGAGCAGGACTTGATTTAAAGGTTATTAGCGCCGATTTATATACACAGAATAGCCGCGGTATCCAGTCCGATATTGAAGATGTTGCAGGAAATTTATGCATTTACAGTAAGTATAAATTTCTGCGTTTTAAAAATTTCGGTATTGATGCAGGTTTAAGAACGACTATTGGAGGATTATCTGAGAAAAAATCTTTTAAACTAGAACCGCGGTTAAGCACTACTTACAGGATTATCCCGGAAATTGCAATTAAAGCGGCAGCAGGAATTTATTATCAGGAATTATCGACAATTACCGATGAAAATGAAATTATATCTGTTTTTGAACCATGGTTTATTACACCTGATTACCTGGAGCCTGAAAGTGCCGTTCATTATACTGCCGGAATTGATTTTAATTTCACTGAAGCTATAACGCTTAAATTAGAAACCTATTTTAAAGATATGAAAAATCTTCCGGTAATTAATGAAGATAAAAATTACGCATACGAACCCGACTTTATTGCCGGGAGCGGAGAATCATACGGCTGGGAATTTTTATTCCAATATAACATGCTGCCATTAAGTGTCTCGGCTTCTTACTCATTAAGCTGGGCATATAAATCTATTAATAATTATATCTATTATCCGAGGTATGATACTCGCCATTCTCTTAATTTTGTAATTGATTACGATTTTGGCTGGGGAATTAATGCGGGCGCTGCGTGGACTTATTCATCCGGATTACCATTTACTAAAATTATGAGCTATTATGATAAATTCCATTTCGAAAATGTTTATGATGATCCGGTCTTCGGCGGGAATTACAGCCCAATCACTCTTTTTGGCGATAAAAATATCGGAAGACTGCCCGTTTACCATCGGCTGGATTTAAACGTTTCAAAAAAGTTTGTTATATCCCCGTTTGTTATTGATCTCGATATTAGTGTTATAAATGTATATAACAGGAAGAATATTTTTTATTTCAGACGGGACACAGGTGAACGGGTAAATATGCTCCCGTTTCTTCCAACTGCTACATTAAAGGTAGAGCTTTGAAAAGATACTTTTATTTTTTCGTAATCTGCTCTTTTATTTCATTCTTTTCCTGCGAAGAGAATTTTAGTCCGTTTGACCAATTTCAGGAACAGTATATTTTTAACTGCATACTTAGAGGGGATACCTCATTGCAGGCAGCAACTGTTGAGAGAGCTTATATTACGGGAGGTTTTGATCCCTATCAGAATACGAATGATCCTTTTCTGTCTGGTGCGGATGTAAGAGTTTGGTATAAAGATTCTGTATATCGTTTTTATGATACATCGGTTGTAAGGTCTGATACCTCAAGATATAAATCTTCTATGAACATCTATATGAACAGGAGATTTAAAGTAGAACCGGCCGAATCCATTGAAGTGGAGGTAATGCTGCCTAACGGAAGAAGGTTAAAATCATCCACAAAAAGTGCCGGAAAAGTTACGTTCCTCGATAACAGCACTTTATTTATTTATAATGATGTAAAAATTATAAAATTCTTCTGGACAAGTTCTTCAGTCGGCACCAATTTCTTCCTTCCAAAATTTAGAATCATATATTACAAAAAAGAGGGCAGCCAAAATACCAGGCATGAAAAGGAAATACCATTAAGGTATGAAGATAATATGCCTGTGCCTTTTACAACAAGTAAAGTACCCCAGGTATCCGTAGACCTCAATACAATAAAACGAGCTTTAAATGAGATAGCAGAGGGGGATCCGGATAAAGCGGCATATTCGATTTCATTGCACCCGGTATTTACTGTAGCTACTTTGGACGATGCTCTCTGCAAATACTATTCTACTTCTACCCAATCATTCAGCAGCATTACCGTATCACTGGATGAAACTGATTATTCAAATATTCAGGGCGGATATGGAATTTTTGGTTCGTTTACATCTGATGAATACCAACAGTTAAAATTTGTCGGGGAATTTATTACATCATTAGGATATAAAATAAAAGAATAATGAAATCCGGGATCAGGATATACATAAAAAGCTTATTAATTGAGGTAATGATATTCCTGCTGTTTACTTTCGGTTCTTGTGAAAAGGATGTAACTACAACTCCTCCTCCGGAGCCAGTGCCGCAGGCTTCCCTATTCATTAATTCTATACCGCCGGGCTCAATAATTTTTGTTAATGGAAGAAATACCGGAAGGATTACGCCCGACAGCCTGCCATACATTGAAGAGGGATCTTACCAGATTACATTGAAAAAAAAATATTTCCGCGATACCTCCTTTGTCATGTCGGCAGTTGAGGGAGAGAGAACCGGTATAACGATAAACTACTTGTCAAATCCGTTGATGCTCGGCTCATTAAGTCTTAGAAGCGTACCCAATAGCTCATTAATATTTGTAAATGATTCCAGCATAAATGAAGTTACTCCTTTCGTATTGGAACATTTAATCCCGGGCGAATATATGATTACTCTTAAGAAGGAAAATTACAGGGATGTAGTCTTTACCGCCACAGTCGAGAGCAACAAACTTTCCAGCGCAATATATATACTGCAGGACACCAGTGTCTGGGTTGATTATAAGACTACTAATTCGGGAATCCAGTCAGATTTTTTAACCGCTGTTGTTCTTGATATGAATGGAATAAAGTGGATTGGCACAACCGATGCGGGATTAATTAAGTACGATGGCAATTCATTTATAAATTATAATACTGATAATTCCAATGTTCCTCACAACACTATAAACAGTATTACACTTGATAATAGAGATCGTGTTTGGGTTTGCACTAATAACGGCATTGGTATTCTTGATGGTAATGTCTGGACAAATTATAATACATCGGATTCACCGTTAAAAACAAATGAGATTAATATTGTCAGATTTGATCAAAGCGGAACAGCATGGATTGGTACACAGATTAATTTTGCTAAGTTCGACGGGCTCACCTGGAGAAATTATGATTATTCATCCGGCACTACTGCATATTTATCAATCACCGATATTGCAATCAGCAATAGTAGCACCATATGGCTTGCAGCAAGCAACTCCGGGCTTGTTAAATTTGACGGGGAAAATTCTTATACTGTATATAAAGCCGGTTCATACAATATTCTTAATAATTCCGTCACGTCATTAGGTATAGAACAAAACGGAAATCTTTGGATTCTTAATAAAGCGGGAATCGGAAACCGCGGCGGCGTAACCCTGCTTCAAGGTGAAGAATTTTCTGCTTACCCCTTCGGTGAAAACTATTTTTTACCAAGATCAATTTTTATTGATAATAATGATAAAAAATGGATTGCTACTAATGAAGGTATTCTTACTATTACAGGGACGGGGGAGTTTAATTTAATGAACGCAGACAATTCGGGATTAACCTCAACCAACCTGTTCCAGATTGCCGGTGAAACGGACGGAACCATCTGGATCGCATCATATGGCGGCGGATTAATAAAATATAAAGGGGAAAGGTGAAGTGATAATCCTCCCTTTCCGAATCAATACCACATGTAATAAAATTTATGAATAATATACAACTTTGCCTTGCCGTGCATAACCGGCAATAATGGATGTTTCACTTTCGAGATCGCTTTGCGACATAAGAATAACATCAAGAGGAATCATGAATTTTTTGATTGTTTTAGCATCTGCTCTATTCAATAATCTCACCCTTTCAAAGATGCTCTTACCGGCAAAATCTTCAGATACTACTACTAAATCAATATCGCTTTCATCCGTTGCAGTACCCGACGCATGGGAACCGAATAGAATTATTTTGGATACACTTAGCCCCTCATTGATTAATTGTTCTACAAAATAATCAACTGTTTCTTTTAATTTTTCTTCAGCCATTCTAAAACCAGTTTGCTGTTATCAATAATTTCTTTAGATTTTTCTTTTGAATAGTCCTTAAGCACTTTCTTTAAATCTTCCGGGTATCTTGTCGCAACACTTTCCGCATTAATAGAATAGATAAATTTGTAGATATTATCCGGTATCTCCAAGCTGATTTTTTCTAAAAGGTAAATTAAATTATGAGTTTTGGGAGGGAGTTCATTTAATATTTTGGCATGCAAACCTTTTAAGCATTTTTCTATTGAAAGATGACACATAAAAGCTGAATAAAAATATCTTCCGCTGTCAAACATTGCTTCAGCAGTATTAATATCGTAGTCAGATTGAAGGAACCATTCTTGAAAAGATTTCATAATAATAAATTTTTTCAGTACGCAAATATAATAATAATAAGGTCTTAAAAATTGTTGTTTTTATTAGGCAGAGACTTCATAGTGACAGGGGTGATCGTTCCCTGGGATGAATTTTTAGAGATGGATAACTCATTGATGCGTTCAAGTTTTTTATTCTGGTCTGATAAATAGAGAATCATTATCTTTCAATTGTTATCTTTCAATAGCAAAACCTTGCCATTTATTCTATTTTGAATTAGTTTACCAAAGAGATAAAGAGATTGGGGTCTTTAATGGGAGAATTGCCGCATTGAAATATAGGGAACACACCAGAAATCATGTCAAATAAAATTACTTATTTAGAGCTAATAAAATAATTAATCGGTTAAAGGGGTATTATATTTATTCAATATGATATTTCAAAACGTCCGCTTAATATTTATTTATCAGATGGGACTTATATTTGGTATACTTATGATGTAAACAGTGAATTAGTGATAAAATATGAAGGTGGAACTGATTATTATTGCCACGGAGCAACAGGAGAAACGGAAGTAATCTGGAATTCAAGCCAGGCAGCAAATCCGATATGGCGTAAGATATTATTAAATCTTTAAATAAAAGTAGAATTATGAAAATTTATTTTTTTATTGTTTCAATTTTTTTTCTCAGCTTTAATTGTGTCTCAAATAAGATAATAAATTCAGATGATAAGTATACTACATTGTTGGAAGAGAATTCACAGATAAATAAATTTATAGAAAATGAAGATTGGGAAGCAATCTATAATAAATTGATGGAGACAAAGAAAATGAATATTATGCAAGGAGAATTGCCGAGTAAAAGAATATTTATCAGAGAACATAACGAAAATTACCCGCCCCCTAGTCTTGGAGGTTTGAGCTTAGAGTTCCTTTCATATCGTTCAATGGATGATACTACTATGACTGTGAATCTAATTAAAACAAGATTAAAAATGGATATCCCTGGGTATAAGGTAGACACATTAGCCATAGATACCTCTTATCATTTTTGGAAATTCTATTTTAATAAATGGTACTTATTAGATTTTGAAAGAAGGGAGATGGAAGATAATTAGCAAAATTATTAATTAAAGAAGAATAATTTAATTTTTTGGGAATTAAACAAATCCTTAAGGAGAGAATATGAAAATATTACTAATAAGGGGCTTCAGACCTATTTCCATCCCAAGTTTGGATCTCCGCAAAAAAAATCTTTAAAATAAAATTAATAATTCATTCATATGTTAGACTAAGCTATTTAGGGACTAATATCCTTTTAAATATAAAGCAAAAAAGTAACCATAAAA
>DATKLQ010000363.1:0-9672 GCA_035542335.1 Ignavibacteriaceae bacterium
TATAATCTGCTTTTGCACTGAAATAATTGGCAAATCTTTTTTCAAGAGTTAAAACCATACCTTTAACATTGCCGTAATCCCTATTTACAAATCTCGCAAAAGGATAACCCTCGTACGTCTGGATTATTTCCATACCCAGCAGGTTTCTGATATCACTATAATAAACTGAAATATCAGCTGCAATATTTGGAAACAGGACCTGCTGAAGCCCCAGTTCATATTTAACTGTTTTTTGAGCTTTCAGTTCAGGATTGCCGATTCGAGAACCCAAATCAGACGTCTGATCGACATTATATTTATTATTAGTATATAAATTTTCAAAATTAGGAATTTGGAAAAAATGACCGTAAGAAAAATGGATTACACCGTCTGCGGAGATCGGGAATGAAGCACCCAGCCTCGGGCTTATTTGTGTTTCGTATTTTGCTTTTCTTGTTTGGTTTGCACCTGGGAATAATGGATTGTTAAGAGGATTCCGTATGTCAACCGGGAGATATGTATTCGAATTAAAATAATCAAACCTTACGCCGGCATTAATAATCATTATATCATATTCCATTTTATCCTGAATATAAGCGGCAAATTCGTAAGGATGCCTTAAATATTCCTCATGGTATTTAGTTCCCGGAATACTATATCCGGGATCCCAGATAGGGTTGCCGAATTGATCGGTCTGCCCTTCCGAAAAATTTCTTAAATCTTTCCAATGCTGGTATAAATCGTAATATTTTCCCTCAGCTCCGGCCTTAAGCTTGTGTTCTTTACTAACCTGTGCTTCTAGTGAAAGCTGGGCAATATAAGACCATGTGTACCGGTTGTATCTGTCGGTTTCGTTGCCGCCATGGCGGAATGTATAATCCGAAATAGGAGTTGAATTATTCGGATCCACATATCTTGGATCTAATTCGTTTTTATATAGATACCCCCAGTATTTATTCAGGTTTGAAGATAATTTCAATGTGGCATAAACATCCTGAGAGGGAAAAAATGAGATCTGCAGGTTGCTTACCGAATTTGTTCTATAATGATTCTTAATGCCGTCAGGTGCCAATCTGAATGCATGGTTATAGTATTTATTCCAAGCGTCATCCCAGAGGAAGCTGTAGCTGAATTTCCATGTTTCAAGGTTATAGGTGAGCTTGCCGGTGTAAGATTTTCTTTCTTCGGGATTCATAGGAACGAATGCACTATCTCCGCTGCTAAAATTAATATAAACATTAGGATTTGATTGATCAGGTATGAATGGGGTCCTGTCCCCGATATTGTAAACCCTTCTGCCGTAGATGAATCCATCCGATTTGAAATACCTTCCAGATAAGAAAAAATTTAACCCGTTTACGGCTTTTACCGGGCCGCCGAAACTGAATTGAAAATCTTTTGGTCCTTGGGCATTGACTCTCTCTAAATTCCAGAAGATATCTTTATGAGCCGTAAAAAAATTACCAAGATAAGCCTCCGCAGTTCCTTCAAATTTTGATGCTCCTTCCTTAGTAACCATATTAACAACGCCGGACAGGGCCTCGCCATATTCTGCATTAAATGTTCCGCTGATTACTTCAACCTGCCGGATTGAATTATTTTCTACATTGACCGAATTTCTTCCGTTAAAGACATCATTGACCGGGATTCCATCCACAAGGTAGGCTACTTCATCCGCCCTGCCGCCTCTAAAATGGAGATCGCCGCCGGCATCTTTGTATACGCCGGCTTGGAGAGAAATAACCTGCTGTAAATTATCAACCGGCATTGCCTTAATTTCTTCAGAAGTAACAATAGCCGAAGAGGAGGTAAGATCTTTTGTAACAAGCGGCTGTTCGGCCTGAACCACAACCTCACCCATCTGTATTGCTTCCGAGCTCAGCTCTATATTTATCTCTGTTGTAAGATCTATTCTTACAATTACATTTTCGACACGAACCTTGTTATAACCGACGGAACTTGCAATTAAAGTATATTTACCCGGGGGGACATTATTGATATAATAATCACCTTCCGGATCGGCTGCGGCTCCGTGATAAGTACCCTCAACTATAATATTAGCCCCCAATATGGGTTCATTAGTTTCCTTATCGGTTATTTTTCCTTTAATTTTTCCGGTTGTACCGGCAATAACCGGCAAGGATAAGCTTAGATAAGCTATGAACATAATCATGCAGCCGATTGTCTTTCCGGAAAATATTATTTTATGCTCCGTCTTGTTAAAATATAGCATGTTATTATTCCTAAAATTTGGTGTTTTTCCGAGCTTTACCCATTGATAATAAGTCGAATAATCGGGCAAGAGCAGTTATTATCCCAAAATTTTTTAGTTAAATGTTTTTATTGCATAAAAGCTTTCGAGGGTGCGCAGTAAAAACCGCGCACACCCCGAAGGCTGCAATTTTTTATTTCATAAGAATCATTTTCCTGCTGCTTGTGAATGACCCTGAATTCAGCTGATAGAAATATATACCGCTGGATAAACCGGACGCATTAAAGTTTACCGTATGCATGCCGGCATTCTGCTGATCATTAATAATTGTAGCAACATATCTTCCAAGAACATCATATACTTTTATAGTAACAACTCCCGGTTTTTCAAGGGAGTAAATAATTTGTGTCGCAGGATTGAACGGGTTCGGATAATTTTGAGAAAGCGAATACCTGTTAACTAAAGCAGGATTGTTATCTTCAACCCCGAGCCAAGCAGTTCCAATCCAGGTATATAACCAGAGGGAAACATTATTCCATGATTGATCTTCATTAATAGGAGAATAGGTAAGGATACCTTCTCTCGAACCGGTTTCATCCGCATCGTTAATAGAAAAATCTATTGGAATTCTATCTCCATCAACAGGTGTGAACGTGTCGTCGCCAAACCTGTCATGAAGTAAGGTCCATGGTATTCTGGCTTCAACAACATATCCGGTCGGAAATTTTTCGCCCCAGTAATAATTTTCGCCCGGAACCAGGAGGCTGTCGCCGCCTGTAAGACCATCGATTAAAGCCCGGTCGAAGGCGAACCGGAAATGATAGTCAGGCTGTGCTCCCCTTCTATAGCTGGTATGCGAAGCTCCGTGCCAGTTGTATAATCCTAAGAATAAATCGGGTGAATCATTCTGATAGGTGGTTGTTTGTGAATGTGAAACAATATCATCTTCAACATCCATAGCAACATAAAGATATGTATTATCAACGGCTAAATAAGCATCAAGAGAAAGATCGGCATCGCTGCTTATAGTTGTATTTTGTACTATATAACCTCCTCCCGAAGGCGCCAAATGAATCGGTGTAATCCCTGACCATTCACTGAGATTGCCATCGGCAGTAAATGCCGACGGAGCATTTAAAGAAATTACGACAACTCCCTGCGCAGTATTTGTAACTGGTCCTGTGGATGCAATATCCGAAATATTTCCGCTTGCATCTGTACAGGTAATGGCATAATAATAAGAAACATCCTGATCGGTTGCCGGAGCCCTTAATACATGTTCGTATGTCTGCACACCGTGTTCAATTCTGGTTGCAGCAACTTCGGCAGTTGCAACATCTGTAATAGGATTTCTACTGTAGTATATATTATAATGTTCTTTTTCCTCACCTGGTACATCCTGCCATGTAATAAGATTCGTATAAGAGCCCGGGATAGCCGCCAATCCGCTCGGGGGAGCGGGAGATATAACATCAAATTCAGGATGGCCGGTCCATATATCATCAAACCAAATAACACTGCCGGCAACACCCGTACCTACATCAAAACCTGGATGCCCGGCCATAATTCCAAATGTACCTATACTTGCCGGATCAAACCCCGTTGTCCCTTCCACGGGAATAGCGCTGCTTAGGGGAGCACCGAATTCGTGCCATTGGTTATCACCCTTGGGGACAAACAAAATTCCTACTTTCCCCGTTGAACTAGTCTCGAAAGCAATATCTACAGTATCGCTCCATGTTTCCGATTTGTATTTGAATTTAATACTGTCGCCGCTGGCCCAGGCATGAGATAAATCGTGAGGTGGATCTATAGTCCATCCTATTCCTGTCCAGCCGTTTCCATATTCATCTCCCTGAGTCCATTTAATTGCATTTTTCTGAGGAGTAACGCCGGCACCTTCTTCAATAGAAAGAGTTGATTGACCCCAAACCCAGCCTGCTCCTAATTCGCTGGGGACAGCTTTACCGTTAAACACAACTAAAGGTGCTTCTTTTAAGCCGAGTGCCTCAAATTTATCCACTAAAAACTCGACAGAATCAGCCGCATTAGTTGTACTTACAGCTGTAATGTTAAATCCTACAATCTTATTATAATCGAACTTCTTATTGTTTTCCTGTGAAGGGCTGCGGCTCCAGCTTGCCGGGAATAAAATAAATCCTGTTTCATCAGGATTCCCCGAATCCACTTCTCTCTCGAATAAAGGGATCTTCAGCTGTACCCAATCTGATACCGCATCTATTATTGTTCCGTTTTCATAAATATATTCTTCAATGTTATCGGATGGACTCGGCTGATCAGCAACATGGATTCTGAAGACAAAACTTTCAGGATATTTAGGAGCCTTTAACACTTTAATCCATAAGCTCAAAGTATCATTTCTGCTCCAATCAAAATATGAACCCTCCGGCAGCCGTTTTTGCCTCTGGGCATAAGTACCATAATCATGTACCGAAGCTAGATTTGCATGGAACTTAAGGGAGGCTACTCCCTCAACCTTATCAGTAGTTAAATCAGTGAAGACCGCAGTTGAGGGTGCTTCCAGCAGAGTAACATATGTCGGATCTACGGAGACCGCGTCAAAGCTTTCAATAAGTGTTTGTCCTCTTGAAACAAACGTAATTGAGGCGAGACCAAGAAGAATTAGTAATTCTATCTTCTTCATAAATTTATCCTCCTAGTTTTTGGTTTAATTGTTAATTAGTACGCCGTTTGAATAAAAGCTCGTGTTCATTTCCGATTTTCCGCCTCCGGCGGGACAGGTCGGATTTCGGATTTCGAATTATATGCTTCAATACCATAAGCTCCATAATCCCAGGATTATCAAAACAATGAATACGGATAGTACTAAGTTTGATTTATATCCGCTTACGATTCCCTGTTCTCCGGGATGTATATCTATTTTAATTTCACTAAAGCTTTCAGATAAAAGATATTTTATCTTATTTATTTTTGATTCTTCGGAACATTGAGTAAGAAAACTTATTGAGATTATCAATATTGATGAGATACCGAATAAGAAAATTGCAAAATGCAGATAATTAATTCCCGCATAAAACTGCAGGAATGGCTGATTAAGCATTCCCCAATTATTTAATACTTCAACAATCAACCTTGAAACTCCGAATGCCTCCCCGATAATTAAAGTCCATAAAGCAGCTTTTGAGGTTGCTTTTTTCATTAAAATCCCGAAAAGAAAAACAGCCGTAATAGGGGGACTGATAAATGCCTGCACACTTTGAAGAAAAATATAAATCTGCGAACCCACCAGTTTAACTAATGGTACACACAAAATTGCGGTGATTACTATTGCGGTCGTTGAAAGTCTTCCAATTAATACCAATTTTCTATCACTGGCTTCCGGATGTCTTGGTTTATAAAAATCGTTTGTCACCAGTGCCGAAGTTACATTGAATACGCTCCCGAGAGAAGACATTACTGCGGCAAGCAGTCCGGCAACTACAAATCCCTTTATTCCCACTGGTAAAATATCGCTGGCTAAAAGTGTGGGATATGCTTCATCACCTGTAATTTGCGGAAATAAAGCCGCAGCAATTAAACCGGGCAGCACAAGAATAAATATGGGAAAGATTTTTAGAAATGCAGCCAGCAAAGTACCCCGTCTGGCGTCATTGATAGATTTAGCGCTGAGGATTTTCTGAACTATATAATGATCGGCGCACCAATACCAGAATGCAATGATAGGAGCGCCGAAGATAATTCCGGTCCAGGGGAAATCAGGATCCGAAACCGGTTTAAACATATTAAAATAATCCACAGGGAGCTTTTCTCTTAGTCCGCTGAAGCCGCCGACTTCATGCAGCCCGAAAATTGTAAGGATTGCAGCGCCGAGAAGAATTAATACGGCTTGGAAAGCATGCGTTCTGATAACGGCCGCAGCTCCGCCTATGACGCTATAAAGTCCGGTAATTAATAGAATTATTATAGCAGATGCATAGATGCTCAATCCGAAAACTTTATAGAATAAGAGCCCTCCGGCAAAAATGGTGACGGTTATTTTAGTAAAAAAGTAAAGGAAAAGTGAAATTACAGCAAAAAACTGAGAGCTTTTCCTGCCGAACCGTTTTTCCAAAAACTCAGGCATTGTTGAAGCTCCGGATTTAATATAAATCGGAGCCAAAAGCCACCCGAGAATTATTAATATAAAAATTGCCATCAGCTCAAATTGGCCGACTGCCAGACCCCTCGAAGCCCCTGAACCTGCTAATCCTACAAAATGCTCACTTGAGATATTTGTTGCAAATATGGACATGCCAACCACAAACCATCCGATGTTTCTGCCGGCTAAAAAATAATCAACAAATTTCTTTTCCTTCCGGGAATAATAAAATCCCAAGCTTAATACTATGATTAAGTACAGGATAAGGACAATATTATCTATTAAAGTAAAATTCCCTGTCACTTAAGCTCTTTCCAATTATTTACTATCATGTTTAAAGATGACATCTTTTTAGAAAGATGTCATCTTTTGCACACGTTTATTTAAGCAGAATCATTTTTTTTGCGCTTGAATGATTACCTGCGGTTAGTTTATAGATGTAGACACCTGAACTAAGACCGTATTCATCAGAATTAAAATTAATTTCATACCTTCCCGGCTGTTTTTCTTCATTGACTAAAACCGCAACTTCTCTTCCTAATAAATCATATATCTTCAATGAGACAAATCCGCCCGTCCCGCTGCCAGCGGGAAAATTCGGAATCCGGAATCCGAGATTAGTTTCTGGATTAAAAGGATTCGGATAATTCTGCTCTAAATTAAATTCGCCCGGTTCCGGATTAAAAGATTCATTTTCCACACCGTTTATTAATGCAATCCCGCCAAGATTATAGAACGGCTCGTAAGTATTTTTAAGCACATCCCTGACAAGTTTTCCCATGCTTCGATCCATTTTATATAATCCCATACTTTGGAAACCATTTGAATGCTGGTGCGAATACCAATCGAATATGCACCACCACGTAACACCCATCAGGTAGCCGCCGTAGTTATAAGAACCATCAGGTTTAATAACTGAAGCCCTGAATGTAAAAGCCTGAAATGTAGAATCGAATACGGTTACCTGAGCATTCTGACCACTTAAAGAAAGCAGCTCCCCGGACCAGTATCCAAATTCAGTATCCAAAATAGGTTTTAAAGGATATTCGATATTGGCGTAACCCACAAATCTTCTTGTACCATCGTAATAGGTTCCCCCATGGAAAATTCCGAAATACATAGTCCAGCCTGCAACATCGCAGGCGGCTTGGGAAGGATCTTCCGGCCCGGGCCTGTCTGCTGCAGCAGATTGGGTTATCAGTCTTCCGTCGGGAAATTTAAAATTAAGGTCCTGCCAGACTCTTTGTATATAAATTTTCCTGTTATCTACATCGAGGCATTCATTGCATGTGCTCCATAAAATTATTGAAGGGCGGTTGTAATCTTTAAAAACCATTTCCCTAAACATCTGTTCATGGATATGCCTTAGAGAATTTTGGATTACCCAGGGAAATGACTCATCAAACCACCAAACCGGTATTTCTTCAATAACTGTTATGCCTAGCCTGTCCGCCAGCAAATAGGTATAAAGGTGGTTCGGATAATGCGCGGTACGAAGCATATTTGCATTTACTTCTTTTACCTTCAGCATATCTTCATAAATGGTATCTATCGGAATGCTTCTGCCGAAAACCGGGTGATCCTCGTGGCGTGCAACCCCTGTGAAGAAAACAGGCTGATTGTTTAATAAAACCTTATCTACATCCGTTTTTATAGTTCTAATTCCGAATTGAGTGCAATATTCATCAATTATTTCTCCGTTTTCTTTAAGTAGAACTTTCATTATATATAGATTGGGATATTTGGGATACCACAGCTTGGGATTATCGACTTTTACCGTTGTTCTCCAGACTCTGAATGAATCAGGATTAATATTTATTGAAGTTTCGGAAGAGCCTGAGAAAGCGGCGGAATTTCCTATTAAATCTGCGGCTTTATCGGTTTTAATATTCCCCTCATTTACATCGGCTTCAAAAATTTCGAATGAGATATCAACATTTTTGACTGAAGTGCTTTGGTTAAATAAAGTAACCGTAGTTTGAATTGTTCCGTCAATATTTTTGGGAACAATATCGGTACGCACTACGGAAACCTGATCGGAAACTTCAAGATATACATCATGGATAATCCCGGTGTAGTTAAACCAGTCGCACCTTACATAAGGGACGATATCATTCCTGGAACCCCAGGCCGGGTTATCAACCCTGACAACCAGGGTATTGGATCCCCCATAATTCAAATCGGAAGATACATCAAAAGCAAAAGGAGTATAGCCGCCTTCATGGTATCCAAGGTATACATCGTTCAGCCACACATCGGCAACATAGTTGACCGCATAAAAAATAAGCTTAACAAATTTTCCATCTAATGAATCGGGTATGTTAAATGTTCTCCTGTACCAGACTCCGTTTTCATAATATTCCGGGACAGTCGGATAAGGATTCATCTGGTTTTCGACAGAAGGAATTTCTTTCGTTTCCCAGTTGCCGTCATCATAGCTTGAGAGATATCTCTGCTGAGCTTCAGCTGTAAGGTTTTGATAGCCTGCCGAATCTCTTTTATCTAGGGAGATATTATTATCCGCATTAAATCTTTGTTTCTTCCATTCACCTTTTAACTCAATTATCTGCCTGTTTTGTTTTTCAAAGGAGGGCATCGGCATTCCATTCTGGAAAGGGATATAAATATTATCAACCCGCTGCATTTTTAATGTAGGATCAAGGCTGGCAGTTTGTCCGAATAAATTTTCTTGGCACGAAATGCTAAATAAAAAATAAATGATGAAGCATCTGAACAGGATTGAAAAGAATAGTAAAGTTTTAATCATAGACGTTATTTATTTATTTCCTAAAAGGAGGAAATGACAGCCCGGCGTAAGCAGTTTCAAGTAGCGTACCACCGAATAATTTAAAAAAACAGAAAAATTTGTAGATATAAAGGAATGATCAGAGAAGAGTAGATTATAATCTTATTAAACTGATAAATGAGAGATTATTAAATTGATAAGCATTTTGATTTATGATTTACGATTTTCGATTTTCTATCCGTCATCCTCCGGCAATTGGAACTATTGTTCATTTTCCATTTACCATTTACCATTTACCATCTTAATCGAGTATTGAGTATTGAGATTTGAGTATTGAGATTTGAGTATTGAGTTAGGCTACGAACCTGCCTGACGGCAAGGCAGGTTTCATGATTTATTCTGTTCAGCAAGCTTATTTTGTCATAAGGATCCTTCGGATAATCTTGTAATCTTGCTAATTTCCCTCCTTACCGCATAAACCGGCAGAGGCGGAACCAAACTTTGGGTATTCGGTTACGGTAACGAAGCCGGTTTCGACCGCCTGACCATAGGCAGGTTTTACGGTAACGGTTAGCGTAACGTCTCCGTTTGACGCCTTATCCAAAGGATCCTTCG
>DATKLQ010000364.1:0-23674 GCA_035542335.1 Ignavibacteriaceae bacterium
AATCATTAAAACCATTGAAACAGTTGCACATGAATTTTTTCATTCCTGGAACATGGAACGAATACGGCCGAAGTCTCTTGAGCCTTTTAATTTTGAAAAGCCGGTTGTTTGTAATGAACTTTGGTTTGCCGAGGGATTTACAGAATATTATGAGGATCTGATCCTCTGCAGGGTTGGATTAATAAATATAGACCAGTTTGCGGAAGAGTTATCTTCTTCCCTAAATGAAGTTTTAAACTCACCCGGGAAGGAATATTACGGACCTGCGGAAATGAGCGGTTTTGCTCCCTATTTTGATGGAGCAAGCTACAGGGATCAACAGAATACCCGCAACACATATATTTCATATTACAGCTTCGGGGCGGCAGAGGCTCTCGCTTTGGATTTAACACTTAGATCGAAATATTCGCAAGTTACTTTAGATAACTTAATGAGAAGAATGTGGTCAAAGTTCGGCAGGAAAGAAAAATCCTATGAGAATGATGATATTAAAAGAACATTAGCTGAAATCACTAACGATCCTGATTTTGCAGAAAAATTTTTTAAGAGCTTCATATATGGAAAAGAAATACCCGATTTTGAAGACCTGCTTTCCAATGCAGGCCTGACAATTGCAAAGAGAAATCCGGATAAAGCATATTTAGGTAATATAAAGATCAGGCGGGTTAACAATAAAAGTATTTTAGACGAATCCCTGTTAAAAAATTCTCCATTATACAAAGCAGGCATTGATTTGGGGGATGTATTAATAAGGATTGACAACGTAAACATAACCGATGAAAAATCCATCGACTCTGTTCTCGGAGAGCATAAACCGGGGGAGACGGTATTAATCAAAGTTGAAAAGAATGGCACTCCTCAAATTAAAGAGATCGTGTTTGAAGAGGATCCGGGAATTGAAGTTATTCCTTTCGAAAAAGCAAATAAGCTCATGAGTGAAAAAATAAGATCCTTCAGGAAAGCATGGCTCAGCAGCTTGGATGCTTTTAAGCTTCCGCAGCTCAGTAAATACTGCAGCATATGCGGCCGGAAATATCCCTTCTCATATCAATTCTGCAATATTGACGGCGGGGAACTGATGCTTACACCGAAAAAGCCGAAGGATTGAAATGATAAGTCGAAGGCTGAGGATAAAGGCTGAGGCTGAGGTTGAGGTTTAGCTAAAGATTGAGGCTGAGAATACTCTATAAATACTTTAAGTATTAGCATGAATCGACTTGTTTCCTTTTATGCCCAATTAAAAAGATTAACATAATTTATACATTCATAAAAATTGCTTGATCTTCCATGGAAAAAACAATCTGGACAATAGGACATTCAACCAGATCTATTGAAGAGTTTATTGAAATTCTGAATTCATTTTCGATTGAGCTGCTCGTTGATGTAAGAAGCTACCCCGGCTCAAGAAGGTATCCGCAATTCAATATAGAAAATCTTTCGGTTTCTCTCCCGGAAAACGGGATTAGATATCTGCACATGAAAAATCTCGGAGGCAGGAGAAAACCGGATAAAAATTCCGTAAATACCGGGTGGAAAAATGATGCATTTAAAGGCTATGCAGATTATATGGAGACTGACGGATTTAAAGAGGGTATTGATAAGCTGACTGATCTCGCACTCCGTGAGAAAACTTCGATTATGTGCGCCGAGGCGCTATGGTGGAGATGCCACCGCTCATTGATATCCGACTACCTTAAATTTAAAGGATGGAGTGTATTTCATATTACGGCCAAGGATAAAGCTGAAGAGCATCCTTTTACCAAACCTGCCAGAATTAACCGGGGGCGGTTGTTTTATAATGATTAAGCCGGGAAAAAGAATCTAGAATGAATAATCACGGAAAAGAGATATTCGATTTGGATGTTATCGTAGACTTTATTTTTGATAAAGGTCTGTTCTTTATTTCTGTTAAGAATATAAGCGATTATCCTGTTTTTAAGCTGTCGTTTGAATTTAATGAAAAAATAATCGGACTTAATGGGAGTAAAGAAATCTCCTCTCTCCCTCTTTTCAGGAATATTGAATTCCTTGCACCAAAAAAAGAAATTACAACGCTCCTTGATACAAGCTATTCTTACTTTAAAAGAAAACAGCCTGAAAAAATAAATGTGAAAATTTCTTATAAAGATAAAGACGGAGAGATTAAAAAAGGAAATATAAAACATGATCTTTCTATTTATAAAGAAATCGGATATTTAATAATCGAAAATGAAAAACAAAACAATACAGGAGGCGAACAATAATGCCGCAGTATCCATTACCTTCTTTTCATTTTAAAGTCGAATGGGGCGGAAACAGAATAGGATTTTCGGAAGTCTCGGGGTTGTCTGTCGAGACAAGTGTAATCGAGTACCGTGAAGGGGGCAGCCCGGATTATTCCGTAATTAAAATGCCTGGTTTGAAAAAATATAACAATATAACTTTAAAACGCGGCATGATTAAGGGTGATAATGATTTTTTTAACTGGTGGAACAGCCAGTTGGCCGGGACGGCAGAGAGACGCGACATTGTAATTTCCATCCTGGACCAGGAGCATGCCCCGGCTGCAGTATGGAAAGCAAGAAATGCTTTCCCTGTAAAAATTGAATGGGGCCCCTTAAATGCTTCGGGAAATGAAATAGTAATTGAATCAATGGAAATTGCGCATGAAGGATTGACATTGGAAAACGATTGAACTAAATGAATATATTCAATCCGATTTTTACTAACGTCCGCTTTCTCAGCTCATCGGAAAGTAAGTGATTATCTGCAAATGCTGCTTCAATGTTAAATCCTCGGCTTATTTATAATCGCTCCAAAAGAAAGAAACACTGCGGAATTTGAGCTGAAAGCAGGAATAAGTGAAAAGATAGGAGAATTTTTTTCATATTTTAATCCCTTATTTTCTTTCACCAAATTAAGATATTTCATTCTAAAAGAAAAAGAGGAGATCAGCTTTTTAAAATTTTAGTTGATTTTGACTTTAATAATTTCCAAACCTCTTTTATATGTCTTTCTTCCGTTTTCAGCCCGGAAATTGAAACCCTGATTACAAAATGATTATTTAATTTTGTATGTGATAAAAAAACTT
This sequence comes from Ignavibacteriaceae bacterium, assembly GCA_035542335.1. Classification (GTDB taxonomy): domain Bacteria; phylum Bacteroidota; class Ignavibacteria; order Ignavibacteriales; family Ignavibacteriaceae; genus DATKLQ01. The sequence goes on from DATKLQ010000364.1 coordinate 3,071, forward strand.
TCCCGGTTTTATTAAGGGTATCTAGAAGCTTTTCATTTAATTCATTTAATTTTTTTTCGTCTTTTATTTCTTTAGGATGAAGGCGGAAACAAATAGTGCTGAATGGAACCGGAGCCATTCTTTCAAACTCAGAATCCGCATCAATCCATTCCGTAAACAATTTTCCTAACCTAAGATGCTCTCTTACTCTTGAGGCTATTCCTTCAACTCCGAAATAACGGATTACGAACCAGAGCTTTAATGATCTCATCCTTCTTCCCAGCTGGATTCCGTAATCCATAAGATTCTGAACCGAATCATCTTCTTTTGTTTTTAAATATTCCGGGACAAGACTGAAAGCCCTTTTAAGTATTTCCGGTTTGCGGGTATAATATGCACTTAAATCAACCGGGACAAACATCCATTTATGCGGATTGAAAACAAAAGAGTCTGCTTTATCAACTCCTTTAAAATGTTTCCGCATTTCGGGCAGCACGGCAGTAATACCGGCATGGGCAGCATCTACATGAAGCCATATTTTTTCTTTGCTGCAGATTTCGGCAATTTCATCAACCGGATCGACACTAGTAGTGGAAGTAGTGCCGATTGTTGCAACAACGCAGAAGGGGAGCAGACCTGATTCCCTGTCTTCTTCTATTGCTTTTGAAAGCTCAGAGGGAATCATTTTAAATTTCTGATCTACAGGGATTTTTCTTACCCCTTCCGTTCCGATGCCCAAAGCTACCGCACCTTTTTCAACGGAAGAATGGGCCTGCTCGGAGCAGTAAAGCCTTAGCCCGCCGATATTCTTTAGGCCTGTCAATCCTTTTTTTCTCACCTCAGCGGATGCTTCCTCCCTAGCAGATGCAATCGCATGCAATGTGCTGATTGAGGCAGTATCATAAATTATTCCCCAGAAATTTCCCGGAAGGCCGATTATCTCGCGCAGCCAGCTCATAACTGTCCTTTCAAGCTCAGTAGATGAAGGCCCGGACTTCCAGACCATCGCGTTATTATTTAACGCCGCTGTTAAAAATTCGGCAATAATCCCGGATTTGCTTCCGGATGAGTTGAAATATGCTAGAAACTTTGGATGATTCCAGTTAGTTGTACCCGGAAGAATTACTTTTTTAAAATCCTCAAATATTTTTTCGAATGGTTCCCCTTTTTCAGGAGGGAATTCCGGGAGTTTCTTTATTATATCCCCGGGTTTTATATCCGGAAAAACAGGCCGATCTTCAATATTATCCAGGTAATCTGCAATCCAATCAACTGCCCTGTACCCGTACTTCCGGAATTCTTTGGATGACATCTCTCCTTCGAAGGCTTTTCTTTTCCCGGGAGATAAATATTTTTTACTTTGAGATGATTTCTTTTTAGATTTCATAAAAGTTAGATTTTCTGTTTTTTGATCTTTAAAATAGACAGATTTCCCTAAAATTTAATTAAACTATTTTTAATCTGCTCATAGGGGATCTTTAAATGGACACGGACATTGCATTAAAAAACTTCTTTTATCCCTCTTCCGTCTGCATTGCAGGGGCTTCCTCAAAGGAAAAAAGTATCGGGTACGAACTTTTAAGAAGCATCAAATCTTACGGGTACAAAGGGAAAATATTCCCGGTTAATCCTAAAGCGGTTAAGATCCTCGGTTATAAATGCTATCCAAGCGTAAAAGATATTAGTTCAAAAATTGATTTGGCAATAGTGGTTGTCCCGAAGATATTTACGGAAGAAACCATTGATCACCTCTTGTCAAAAAAAGTTTCATCTATAATTCTTATAACTGCAGGATTTAAAGAGGTGGGCGAAGAGGGGAAAAAACTGGAAGAAAAAATCCTCCTTAAAATCAAGGAAGCAGGGGCAAGACTAGTCGGCCCTAACTGCATGGGGGTAATAAATACTTTCGAAGAAGTAAAGCTTAATGCAACATTCGTAGCTGAAAAACCTGAACTTGGAAAGACAGCTTTTTTTTCTCAGAGCGGAGCAATCTGTGCAGCGGTCTTAAATTCGTTGAGGGAAACCGGCATAAAATTCGGCCATTTCATCAGTGCAGGCAACAAGGCGGATATCTGTGAAAATGATATGCTGCTTTTTTGGGAAAAAGATAAACGGATTAAAACAATTACATTTTATCTTGAAAGTTTTGAAAAAGGTGAAGAATTCATAAAGCTGTTTGCTAAAAATGAGATTAAAAAACCTGTAATCATGCTAAAAGCAGGCAAGAGTGCAACAGGAATAAAAGCAGCTCAGTCTCATACAGGCGCATTAGGTACAAATGATAAAGTTGTCGATGCAGTGCTGGATCAATTCGGCATAATAAGAGCAAATAATCTGAATGAGCTCTTTAACACTGCTAAAGGATTTGAAAATTTCCCATTGCCTGCCGGGAACCGGGTTGCGGTGATTACAAACGGAGGAGGCCCCGCAATTTTGGCGGTCGATGCCCTCGTAAAGGAAGGATTAAAGCTCGCCGATTTATCTCCTTCGACAAAAAATAAGCTGAAAAAAATTATACATCCTGAAGGGAGCGCGGAAAATCCCGTGGATCTTCTGCCGGGAGGAACCCCGGAACAATTTAAGGCTGTAAATGAAATAGTAATGAAGGACAAAAATGTAGATTCGGCAGTTTCAATTTTTGTTGAGCCGGTTATGGTTACGGCTGACGAAGTAATTAAAAAGATTAATGAAATAAAAACTTCAAAACCTTTATTCCAGGCTGTTATGCCTCTCCCTGAGTTTTGGAGCCGTTATAAGAAATCGGACGTGAGCTGCAAACCTGTTTTCAGGAATCCTGAAGATCCTGCAAAGGTAATTTCGAATATGCTTTTTTATAAAAAGAAAAAAGTCGAGCGGAGTTTCTTGAGGCCCAAATTTCCGGATGTTGATTTAAGCTCGGAAGATGGATTTCTTTCGCCCAAGATGATTAATTGCCTGGCAGACAGGTATGTGATCCCCATAGTTCCAAGCCTTCTGATAAAGAGTGGAATAATAAATAAATCAGCGGCCCCGTTTACTTATCCCCTCGTTTTAAAAGGATACTCCAGGGAATTAATTCATAAATCCGAGATGGGCGCAGTTAAAATTGATATAAAATCTTATGAAGAGCTTCTTCAGGCGGAAATGGATATCCTTGAAGCCTTTAACAAAAATAATTTGGAGCTCTCGGATTTTCTCATTCAGCCGTACATAAAGCCCAAATATGAAATTCTTATTGGAGGATTCAGAGATCCTGTTTTCGGTCCGATAGTTATGTTCGGCACCGGCGGAAAATACGTAGAAGTTATTAATGACATATGCATGAAATCCGCTTATCTGTGCGATAAGGATATCGAAGAAATTATCGGCAGGACAAAAATGGGAGAACTGCTTAAAGGGGCAAGAGGAGAATCGGCTGTTGATTTGAGCGAGCTTAAGGAATTAATTAAATCGTCTGCACGGATGCTCCTGTATAATCCTTCCATAATTGAATTCGATTTTAATCCGGTTATAATTTCTAAAAATGATAAGATTTTTGTTGTGGATGTAAGGATAAAAAAATAATAATAAGTATAGAGAGGCATCCAATTAATAATTTCAAAAATGAAGAGAATATTTTCTGTATCATTCGTTTTTTCTTTATTTATAATGTTTTCTAATTGCTCTTCATTCAATAATGCGGATCTAATAAATGATAATTATGTTCCATCACTTCCAAGATCAATAAATATAGAATGACCTGCCCAAATTGATTCTGTTAATTATAGAAAATTTATTTATAAAAGATTTGGGACAAATTCACCAACGGAAAAAAATATTTTATTTCCACATGAATCTTTATTTTTTCGGAACCAAACCTCGGAAATTGATCCATTATAAACCTTTTTTAATAAATAGCAGTCAATAATTTAATTTAAAATGCTTTTTTCAAGATTGACCGTCTGAAAAAGCTTTCTGATCGGCGATGTTTGTTCCAACTGAAAGTTTTTGTATAATTGTTAGCTTTTCTTGAACTTGAACTTGAACCTGAACTTGAACTTTTTTCTTCCTTCATATAAAACAGACTTATGCAGGAAAATCTTATTAAAGAACTTAAAGGAATATTTTTCACATCGAGCTCGTCCGATGAACTTTTCGATGCATTTTCTTTGGCAATAAAAGCAAGGATCAGGGAAGCTGAGCTTTTCAGGACATTATTGTGGAATAAAACACTAAGCCCTGAAGAGATCTCAATGTACGCGGAAAAAATATGCCGGGAATTTCCCGATTTATCATTCAAAATATACTACTGGGTAGGCGAAATATTCGCATCAATCTCCAGCTACGGCACCCATCACGAAAAAGCTTATGAATACCTTGTTAAAGCAGCCGAGGCCAATAAAGAATCATGCGATCCATTAATTGCCATCACTAAACTCTACAGCAAAGAGCTCAATATTCCATCGCTCTCAAAAGTTGTTGCAATTGCCGAGAACGGTCTCGGCAGGGTGGAGTCGAAAAGCAGATTATGCTTTGCTCTTTCGCAGCTTTATAAAAGAACCGGGAATTATATTAAGGAGAAAGATTATCAGAGGCTCGGGGAAAAATATCAAAAAGAGGGAAAATAGTTTCTAGTAATAATAGCCGATTGAAAAATAAAAAAATACATCTCCCCAGCTTATTGTTCTGTTCGGAATATTTTTCTTTAGAAGAAAACTTCTTCCTACCGCAAAATCGGCAGGGCCTACGGGGGTATCGAATGAAAACGCGGCACCGATCCCGTGTTTCAAGTCCTTAAACCTGATTTGCTCCTGGTTCTCCCATATTGATCCTAAGTCATACCTGAATTTAAAATAAGTATCGAAAAAAATTTCGAAAGGGAGTTTATAGCGGTACTCGAGGGATGTAAGAAAGAGCTGCCTGCCCCTGAATTCATCTTCCCTCATACCGTAAAACATATTTTGGCCTCCTAAAGAATATTGTTCGCTTAAAGGAAGTGTTTTATCGGCAAAACCCATCATTATTTTCGGTGAAAATGTGTGGTCGCCGTCTAATGTCAAATAAATCTGGTAGTCAAAACCCAAATTAGTATAACCCACCTCCCCGCCTAAAATTTTTTGAGCTGTTTCGTACGATCCTTTAAAATAGAATCCCTTTTCCGGATAAGGATACTTATCCTGGGTATCAATTGTCGAGCTGACCTTAAGGATTGCAATTTTGGTTTTATAAGGGACTCCCTCAGGCACGATTCCCGTTTTTTGCTTGACCTGGTCAACCTGGTATTTACCCGTAAATATAAGGTTGCCGAATCTTTCAACCTGGGTGCCCAAAGAAACGGAAGTTCCATAGTAAATCTGCCGGTATTCTCCCGAGGCCTCCCGTTCAAAACGGTTTTCATTCAGGATTGGAATATCATTATAGAAAAATGCATCATCAAAAAGATAAAAAGCATTAATTTTATATGTAAAATAAGTATTGAAAATTCTATTAGACTTATGCTCTAAAACATAGGCGCGGTTTCTGGCTCCCCCCGAAAGCAATAAGCCCAGCTCGGTCGCGGTGCCGAACAGATTTTCATCCCGGATATCGAGACTTATCTGGGCTTTGTTCTCATTATCCACACGGAACCCTACCCTTAATAAGCTGGATATTTTTTCCAGCACATTCAGAACCACGATATTCTGATTATTTTCCTCTTTCACATTAAGGATAATATCATTGAATAAATTAGTGCTTCTCAAATTTATTAATCCCTGCTCAACTTCCTTGATAGAGAAATAATCGCCGGCAGAAAGAGGAAATTCCCGGGTTATGATATTTTTATTGGTATTAAAGTTCCCCTCGATTCTAATCCTATGAATTATTCCTTCATTGAATTCAAGAATAAGTTTCCCTGTTCTTTCATTAAAAGCGATGCTGTCGATGCCTGCAAGAGAATATCCTTTATTCCGGTAAAGATTAATAATTGAAATTACTTTTTCGTAAATCTTTTCCCCGTTATAAGGGCTGCCGATAAGATCCGAAAGAATGGAATCCACTTCTGTTTTTTCCAGCATAGTTACGCCGTCTGCACTGATCCGATTAATAACGGGGTTCGGTGTAGATATAAAATTTAAGGAGCAGTGATCCGAATACCTTATTATTCTAGCCTGAATATTTTTGCAATCCCCGTCTTCCATCATTGAACGGAGATCCTCTAATATTTCATAATTGGATACTGAGTCCTTTAATTCATACTTTCTCAAAAAGTTGTACTGATTTTTAATGAAGTTTATACCAGAAGCGTAGATATCCGGACTGTAGATGTTATCCTTTCCTCTGATAACATTTTTGAAGTATGTTTTTTTTATTCTCAAATGGGCACGGAAAAGAGAATCTAATTTTGCTTTAATAATTTTAACATAAGGGAGCGTTGAAACGTAACCGGCCGTTACAAGTGAATCTATTTCTGTAAAATCAGTGGCAAGTTTGTCATTTAAATTGGGCTTAATCACAATATCCGCATCGCCGAGCTGAGTCTCATTCAGCAGCTTTATGGGTATGCTTACGACCTGGTCTGCAATAATCCAGGGATAAAGGAGCTCATCAATCGGATGCAGCCCGCTGGTTGTATTAACGGCGATTACAAGATCGCATCCCATTTCTGCGGCTGCTTTTGCAGGGATATTCGCAACAAGCCCTCCGTCGATCAATATAAGCGAATCCATTTTAACCGGTGATAAGAAAAAAGATACGCTTGAGCTGGCGCGCATCGCCTGGCTTAATGAACCGCTGCTGATCAGTACGCCGTTCCCTGAAACCAAATCGGTGCATACTGCTCTGAATTTTATTTTGAGCTCGTCAAAACTGGATCTTACATGAACGGGAGCCTGGAGGGCTAGAAGATTCAAATAATTGGAAAGCTTTTGACCGTCATTTATCGACGTAGGTAAAACCGGTGTAAACCCTTTGAGTCTTAATGTGAAAATAGCTTTATCTGCGGTAACCTTTTGATCTACAAAAAGATCCCTTCTATTTGTCTGATGTTCCACAGATAGTAGATTATCCCAAGGTGTATTTTTGGCGATTGAATCGAGCTGTTCAACCGAATAACCCGCAGCATATAAACCGCCGATTATGCTTCCCATGCTCGTACCGACAATTACATCAATGGGAATCCCTCCTTCCTCCAAGGCTTTAAGCACGCCTATTTGTGCAATTCCTCTTGCACCTCCGCCGCTTAAAGCAAGAGAGACCCGGGGCCTGTTTTCCGGTACGTTCTCGATCAGTCCAAAGGGAAGGCTCTTAGGGGAATTTTTAAGAGAAAGTGTTAAGGTATCCTGAGAATAAGATGCAAAGGAGAAAAAAAGAATGAGCCAAAGAATTTTAATAATCAGTTTCATGAATGTATAAAACAGTGCACGCTTTACTTAAGAAAGCATGCTTTACATAAATGCCGCCCTTTTCCTTATCTTTTTCTTTTCTGCTGCTGCATCTTCGAACTCTGTTCGGCGGCTTCCATCATTCTTTGCATAAACCCTTTCGATTTTTGAGTCTTCTTTACCGGTTCTAAAACCATATCGCTGTGCTTATGGTTAATATAATATTGTTGAGCGATAGAAAAAATGTTAAACATGAAGTAATAAAGATTCAGCCCGGAAGGAAAGCTCATAAACATCAATGTGAGCATTACCGGCATTAGATAAACAAGCATCTGCTGTTTAGGATCTTTAACGCTCATTTTCTGCTGAATAAAAGTAGTCGTACCCATCAACAATGCAAGTCCGCTTATTTTATCTATTCCAAACAAAGGAAGTTTAAAATGGAGATCATAGATTATATCAGGCCTTGAGAGATCTGTAATCCAGAGCATAAAATGCTGCTGGCGAAGTTCGATAGCCGTCTGGAACAAACCCCAAAGAGCGACGAATATAGGCATCTGCAGAAGGAGCGGCAGGCATCCCCCGGCAGGATTAATACCATAAGTAGAATAAAGCTTCATCGTCTCTTTATTCATTTTCTGCGGATCGTCTTTAAATTTTTCCCTTATCTCAACAATCTTGGGCTGGAGCAGCTGCATTTTTTTCATCGACTGGAAGCTGCTTTTGGTTAAAGGATATAGAACAAATTTAATTATCAATGAAAAAACTATTATTACCAGGCCGTAATTAGGGATGAATGAATGAAGCAGGTTGAATAACGGCAGAAGCACATACTCGGCAATAGGACGGACAATAAACTTCAAGCCGAAGAAACTTCCGAAATTCACTATTGCTTCAAGCTTTTTTCCATACTGAACAAGGATATCATAATCCACAGGACCTAAATAAAGTGTAAAAGATTGCTTTTGATATTTGGAAGAATCAACCGGAATTGTCAACCCTACATCATAATATTCGTGTACTCCCCCACTCGCAAAAAGTTTTCTACTTCCATTAATATAAAAGCCGTCTACTTTGGAAGAATTTTGGGGAACAATGATCGCAGCAAAATACTTATTTCTAACACCGATCCAATCTACATTACCATTAGATTCTTTATTTACTTTCTCCTTGCCTGATGCATCAACATCAACTTCCTCGTCTCCGTAATATACGCTTGCTTTGGCATAATTAGCCTCATCAACCGAATTCTCTTCTACAAAGCGCAGCCCGTTATCCCAGACGATATCGTAAGCATTATTGCTTATAATATCATTCATGTTGGTCATTTCGATATCGGATCCGATACTATATTTATTTCCGTAGAACTTATAGATTTTATTTATGATACCGCCCGTTTCAGTTTTCAGGGAGTAAGTAATCGTCAAGGAATCATTTCCAGTCAGAAAATACTTGCTTTTCCGGGCAGATGAGTTAAAAAACAGCCTGGAAGTTTTTATAGCCTTGCCGTCGCTGGATACAAAAGAAATATTGTAGGAATGACCTTCCGAATCTTTTCCCCCGGGAATCAGCTGAACCCTGGTTCCATATAAATTCATCGTATCTTTTTTATCTGAGGAATACCAGTTATTGAATTTCTTCAGGTAGCATTTCCTAATGCTTCCACCCTTATTTGAAAGCTCAATAATCGCTAAATCATTCTCTACGGTAACAATTTCTTCATTTTCTTTGGAGGCGGTAAAGTACTGTCCTAACTGCAGGGTATCCTGCTGTATAGGGGCTGGGGTTTCTTTTTTTTCTATAACCTTAGAGGTGTCTTTTAATTCCGTTGTACTTTCCTTTTTTACAGGCGGTTTCTCCGGAGTCGGTGTATTAAGGAAAAGCCAGAGTATAATTATTCCTGTAATCAGGACAAAAGCTAGTGTAGTATTCCTATCCATTTAAAAACCAGGTAAAAAATTTCTTAAAATGCTGAGCCCAACGATTATTCAACCGGGTCATATCCTCCTCTTGAAAAAGGGTTGCACCGCAGGATGCGCCAAGCTGTTTTTGCCGCACCCTTAAAAACACCGTACTTTGTAAAAGCCTGAACGGCATATTCGGAGCACGAGGGGGTAAAGCGGCATACAGAAGGGAATAAGGGTGAAATAATCATCTGGTAAAATTTAATTAAATATATAAACACATACCGCATTATAGCCTTTTCCGGAGAATATACATAACCTCTAAAACACCCGGCATAATGTCCATGAGTCTTGGAGTTTTTAGATCACTTGAGGATTGTATAAACGCGAATATTATTTTAATTAAAATATTTTTTTCGGTGCATGAAGAGACTAACCCGTCCTTATTTAAACGGAAGCTTTCTTTTAACAGTCTTTTTATTCTATTTCTCCAGACCGCATTTCCATACTGCTTTTTTACCGCAGTCCCTATTTTAATTCCTGCAGCTGGGGGTTTTTGCTCAATTATATATAATGCCCTAATTTTTTTATCCGAGGAGAATAAAATTTCTCCTTCACTAAAGATCTTCTCAAAATCTTTCTTACTTTTTATCCGTTCATACCTGGAAAGTCCAAATCTTTTTTTGGAATTTTCCATTTCCGCCTTTAATAAAACCTTAGGAACTATCTTTCATCGCTTACGGTAAGCTTTTTTCTTCCTTTAGCCCTGCGTCTAGCAAGCACTTTCCGGCCATTTTTTGTTTTCATCCGCTCCCTGAATCCGTGTTTATTCTTTCTTTTTCTATTGCTCGGCTGGTATGTCCTTTTCATTTAAATCTCCATATTATAAAAGATTACAAAGCTAAATATTAGTAAATAAATATACAATGCAATTAAATTCCGTGCGTTTGAAAATTTTTTTTTACGGAATTGATTTTTTTTCCGAAATTAATTTGCATGCATCTTTTTTACTCTTTATTTTTTGCTAGGGTTAGGCAGATCAAGACCTTGTTTATATCATGTGGATAACTTTTTTATGTGAAAATGTTTCACATCTATTTTACGATGCAGTTTCGTCATTTATTTCTTTTTTTCCTGTGGATATTTTAAAAAAGTTTTCTTAATTATTATAAAATAAAAAGGTTGCGGGGAATTACTTAATGTTGGTAAATTGTGAATAAGGGCAGGATCCTTCGTAAATAATTTTAAAAATAACTGATTTTATTGGCTTTTTTATTTTTTCAAAATGTGGATAAATAAATTATGTCTAATATAGTTACAATTGAAAAAAGTCTCGTTATAGAGGCAAAAGAACCGCGTTTAGATTGTCATTCTGCATGGAAAGAGTGTCTTAAAACAATCAAAGAGAATGTTACACAGATGACTTTCAATACCTGGTTCCTTCCGATTAAACCGTTTGAGCTAAATAATTCGGTCTTAAAGATCCAGCTGCCGAGCCAATTTTTCTGGGAATGGATAGATGAACATTACAACACGCTGATAAATAGAACAATCCGCCAGGTGCTTGGAGAAAATGCAAAGCTGGCTTACATCATTTCCGAAGAAAATGAACCTGAGGAACCGGAAGCCCTAAACAATGAAGAAAAAATTAAGGAGCCGGAACTCTCACAGCCGAAAAAAGATTTTGAGACATTTTTGAATCCAAGATATACCTTCAACAATTTTATAAAAGGTGAAGGAAACCAGCTTGCAAGGGCTGCTGCATTCGCAATTAGTGAAAGTCCCGGCGAAACAACCTTCAATCCGCTTTTTATTTACGGAGGTGTAGGATTAGGGAAGACTCATTTAATCCAGGCGGTTGGGAACAAAATTGTTGCAAGCTGGCCGGCAAAAAGAGTTATTTACTTGTCATCCGATAATTTCACGGTGGAGTTTGTCGAATCCATTCAATCAAACAGGGTAAATGAATTCTCCAGCTTCTACAGAAGCATGGATGTTCTTATTATCGACGATATACAATTCTTAATAGGCAAGGAAAAAACACAGGATCATTTTTTCCACATCTTTAATACCCTTCACCAGGCAAGCAAGCAGGTAATTCTATCCAGCGACCGGCCTCCCAAAGATTTAAATGGCCTGGATGACCGGCTGATTTCCCGGTTCCAATGGGGATTGACGGCAGATATACAGCCTCCGGACCTGGAAACAAGAATCGCAATCTTAAAAAGAAAGGCTGATGATTACGGAATGGCTATATCGATCGAGATAATCGAGTACATCGCCAGCAATATTACATCGAACATCAGGGAACTTGAAGGCTGCCTTATAAAACTTCTTGCAAATGCTTCTTTAAATTCAAAAGATATTAATCTCGATTTGACAAAAAAAATTGTAAGAGAAATAGCAACTGACCGGAAAGTGAACGTTACCATTGAGAACATAACAAAAATTGTCTGCGCATACCTTAACGTGGATGAAAATAAATTAAGAGATAAAACCAGAAAGAAAGAGATTGTACTTGCCAGGCAGCTTGCAATGTATTTATCGAAGGAATTGACAAAATCTTCATTGAAAACCATAGGACTGCATTTCGGCGGCCGGGATCACTCCACAGTTATTCATGCATGTACCTCTATAGAAGATGACATTTCAAAAGACCCGTCACTGAATGAGCTGGTACTTCAGCTCAAAAACCAGATAGAAATTAATTGCTCCTGAATACAACATTTTTATTTTGTCGGCTCCCTAGGGGAGCTTTTTTTTTAATTTTCCGTTGAAAACATGTTGGTAAATGACTAATAAGATGTGGAAAAATCTTCTTTACAAACACAATGTTAATTACCGCAGATTCCCGGAAAGATATCAACAATAGCTTCGTAATCCGAATATTAAATTAATCCCTTTTTTAATGCTGAATTCGGTGCATCTCGGGAAATTTTCGGGATATTAACATATCCACGCTATTATTATTAATAAGTATTTAAATAATTAATAAGTAATTAATAATTATTATTGCCTTCATTTGTGAATAAAAATTAATGTAAAACGAATCTCAATCCAACTTTGGCTAAATTCTTTTTATCAAGAAAAAAGATAAGAATTTTTTTAAGAACCCAAAGCTCTTTTATGCTCTCTAATGATGGGAGTTCAAAGCATCCGGTGCAAGGCAATTTTGTTAAAATTTTGTGCTGTTTTTGGGGCTTTTTCTTGGGATTAATCATCTATCGGTTGTATATTTTACATTGAGATTCGGAACCAATTTTCATATCTTTGTATGTTTAAAAGGAGACAAATAAATGGAATTTAAAATCAACAGCAAAGTCCTTGAAAAACTCCTATCGAAAATAATTCCGGCTGTACCATCCAGAACCCCGATGCCGATTCTGGAGAATTTTCTTTTCGACATTAAAGACGGTCAGCTTACCGTAACTGCTACCGATATTGAGATTTCATTAAAGTCTTCTTTAAACGTTGCCGCAGATGAAAATATAAAGATGGTTATACCTGCGCGCCTCCTTTATGATATTGTGAGATCTTTGAATGAAACAAATATCCATTTTCAGGTTGAAGCAAACTCCAAGCTAAAGCTTAAAACGGATAACGGCGTTTATAATCTCAGCTACTCCTCCTCCGAAGATTTTCCGGATATTCCTGTTGTTTCCAAAGAAAAGGAAGTTCTCATTAATGCCGAAGATCTAAGAAAGGCAATCGAGCAGACATCGTTCGCGATGAGCAAGGAGGATATGCGCCCCGCAATGACCGGAACCTTATTTGAGTTTTCCGAAGAGGGATTAAGATTTATTGCAACCGACGGCCACAGGCTTGTAAAGCTGGTAAATACATCAATAAAATCGGATAAAAACGAGCAGTATATTATCCCGGAAAGAGCAATTACAGTCCTTTCAAAGCTGCTTGGCGAAGGAGACGTTAAGATATATTTAAGCAAGACAAACGCATCATTTAACCTGGGAGATCTTGAATTTATTTCGAGATTAATCGGCGAGAAGTATCCCGCATATAACAGTGTAATCCCATTGGAGAATGAAAATATTTTAAAAATAAAAACCGGCGACCTGCTTTCCTCGGTAAAACGGATGATGCTGTTTTCCACTTCGAGTTCAAAGCAAGTTAAATTCTCTTTAAGCAGCGGCAGATTGGAGATTTCTGCCGAAGATATTGACCACGGTTCAAATGCAAAAGAAACCGTGAACTGCGAATATAACGGCGAACCGATGGATATCGGTTTCAATACTTCTTATGTAAACGATATTTTGAGTCATATAAACCAGGAAGAAATTTTATTTAAGCTTCATTCACCTACCAAGGCATGTGTAATTGAACCTTCGGAGAAAGAAAAAAATGAAGATTTGCTGCTGCTGCTGATGCCCGTCCGTTTAAATAATTAAGTATGATTTTATCTTCTATCAATTTAAAAAATTTCAGGAGCCATAAAGAGATTCAATTAAAGTTTTCCGGTTCATTGAACTACATAGTAGGCGGGAACGGGCAGGGGAAAACATCGATTCTTGAAGCAATTTATTATCTTTGTACAACGAGAAGCAACAGTTCTAAATCAGACAGTGAAGTGGTAAGGTTTAACGAGAACGAATTTGAAATAACCGGTTTTTTCTTTTCAAATGCCGGAACCGGCAGCGAAGCAAGGGTATTTTATTCTTTATCCGACAACAAAAAATTCTACTTTCAAAATAATAAACATATTAACCGGGCTGCCGATGTAATCGGCAAATACCCCGTAGTTTTATTAACTCCGGCAGATCATTCAATTACACAAGGTTCACCCGGCGACAGAAGAAAATTTGTCGACTCGGTAATTTCCCAGGCTAGCGACGCTTACCTGAAAAACCTGCTCGATTATAACCGGACGCTTCGCCACCGTTCATCACTTTTGGCGGGAATTAAGGAGAACAGGAGCAGCAGTTCCATTGAAGAGCTCGAAGCCTGGTCTGAAAAACTTGTAAAAACCGGGTCGGAATTAATCAGGTCTAGGATTAAATTTGTAAACGAGTTTGATGAATATATTTCCGTTTCATATAAAAGAATAATGGAAGACGCGGAAATTCCGAAACTCGAGTACACATATCTTGCTTCGGATTCCGCGGGAGATAATTTATATGAAAGCAGGAATATTGAAGAGCTTTTTTCAGAAACTCTTGCAGGGAAAAGAGACGAAGAAATAAGAAGAGGAATTAATTTGGTAGGACCGCACCGGGATGATTTTATTTTTGAAATAAACGGCTTAAACCTCCGGATGTTCGGATCCCAGGGCCAGCATAAAACCTTTCAGGTAATACTCAGGTTTGCGGAATTTTTTTACTTAAAAGAGATAACCGGGAAGGCTCCCATATTTCTGCTGGATGATGTATTCGGAGAGCTGGACGCATCACGCTCTATGAAGATTAGCGGGTATCTGCGGGAAGTCGGACAGGCTTTTATAACCATTACCGATTTCGCAAATTTTTCCTTTCTGCTAAAGACCGATGAAGATACAATAATAAAGCTGAGTAAAGGAGAAGCGGTATATGCTTAAGGATTTCGTCAGCATTGGGGAAATAATTAATAATGAACCGGGATTTGAAAAAATCAGAAATGTAATTAAACAATCCGATGTTGCGATTGATTTCCCGGCCATATTTCCTGCATTGGAGAAAATTGCCAAGCCGGTTAAAGTTGAAAAAAAGGTATTGTACCTGAAGGTTGAAAACCCTGCATGGAGGAGTGAGTTAAAATTTCAGGACGCGGCCATCATCGGAAAAATCAATAAGCATTATAATGAAGAACGGATTAAATGGATTAAATTCCTTCCATGATTGAATATTATAAATTAAGGTAAAATATGTCAGCTAAAAGTCAAAATGAATACAGTGCGAAAAGTATTAATGTATTAAAAGGGCTGGAGGCAGTCCGGAAACGCCCTGCAATGTACATCGGCGATATCGGTCCCCGGGGCCTTCATCACCTTGTCAATGAAGTAGTGGACAACAGCATCGATGAGGCATTGGCCGGATATGCCGATTTTATTACGGTAACGATACATAAAAACGAGAGCGTTACGGTCGAAGACAACGGGAGGGGGATACCGGTTGATATGCATCCTGAAGAGAAACGCTCCGCATTGGAAGTTGTAATGACTATGCTGCACGCCGGCGGTAAATTCGACAAAGCCAGCTATAAAGTATCGGGCGGGCTTCACGGGGTGGGAGTTTCCGTTGTCAATGCATTATCGGAATGGGTTAAGGTTGAAGTCAAACGGAACGGCGGGCTCTATTTCCAGGAATATAAAAGAGGGGTGCCTGTAAAGCCCGTAAAGGAAATCGGTAAATGTAAAAAGAATGAAAGCGGAACCAAAACTACTTTCCTTCCCGATAAAGAAATATTTAAAACTTTTAAATTCAAGTTCGATACTCTTGCGGAGCGAATGAGGGAGCTTGCATATCTAAATAAAACAATAACTATTAAGCTCATCGATGAGCGGGAAGGCGGCGAAGAAGAAACTTTCCACTTCAAGGGTGGACTTGTAGAGTTTGTAAAATATCTTGACGAAACAAGAGAGCCGCTGCATAAGACAATCTATATTGAAGGGGAAAAGGACAACACTCCTATTGAAATTGCTTTCCAGTACAGCGACAGCTACACGGAAAATATTTTTTCTTACGTCAATGATATAAATACTCATGAAGGAGGCACACACCTGGTAGGGTTTAAAACCGCACTTACCAGGACTCTAAACAATTATGCTTATAAAAACGGGCTCCTTAAAGAAGGGAAAATATCACTAACCGGCGATGATTTCAGGGAGGGTTTAACCGCAGTAATATCGGTTAAAGTTGCAGAGCCTCAGTTCGAAGGACAAACGAAAACAAAATTGGGCAACAGCGAGACAAAATCCGCAGTGGAAACATTAGTGGGAGAAAAGCTTGCCGAGCATCTCGAAGAGAATCCTTCAACCGGCAAGAGAATAATCGAGAAATGCATGCGTGCGGCGGAAGCAAGGGAAGCTGCAAGGAAAGCCCGCGATCTTGCGCGCAGAAAGAATGCGCTGGACAATATGAACCTCCCCGGCAAACTTGCCGATTGTTCTATTACCGATCCCGAGCACTGCGAAATATATATTGTCGAGGGAGATTCCGCAGGCGGTTCCGCAAAGCAGGGAAGAGACAGGAGATTCCAGGCAATCCTTCCGCTTAGAGGAAAAATATTAAACGTCGAAAAAGCAAAGCTCAATAAGATCCTTGAGAATAATGAAATTAAAGCTTTAATATCGGCAATCGGCGCCGGATTAGGACCGGATTTCGATCCTAACAAAGCCCGCTATGGAAAAGTTATTTTAATGACCGATGCAGATGTCGACGGCAGCCATATAAGGACTCTTCTTCTTACATTTTTGTACCGCCACATGAAGGATTTAATTACTACAGGGAAAGTATATATTGCACAGCCCCCTTTATATAAAATCAAAAAAGGGAAAGAAGAATTTTATGCATACGACGATGATCAGAGAGACGATATATTGAAGAGGCTGAAAGTGAACGGGAAAGATAAATCGCATGAAGAATTGGTAACCGAGCAGATTGAAGAAGGATCGGTAAAAGGAGTTTTGATTTCCCGTTATAAAGGCCTGGGAGAAATGAACCCTGAGCAGCTTTGGGAAACAACAATGAACCCCGAAACAAGAACTGTTCTCCAGGTTACCCTCGAAAGCGCAGCCGCTGCCGATAAAATATTTGAAACACTGATGGGCGACGAAGTTGAGCCTAGAAGAGAATTCATTGAAAAGAATGCAAAGTATGTAAGAAATTTGGATATCTGATTGGGCGCTGGATAAATGAAGAGGAGAAAAACATATATTCTTCAGATTGAAAATGATGATCCGAAAAAGGAATTGGAGTTCGAAGTTGAATTCTATTTAAGCTTAACCGAAAAGCAGAGATACAAGATAATGATGAGTTTGCTCAAGCAGACAATAAAGGCATTAAAGAAAAATGACTATCAGAAATCTCCTGCAATCATTAGTAGAACATAAAGTAAAGTTTGTGGTTATCGGCGGTTTAGCCTTTCCCGCATATGGCTACATAAGAAATACTTATGATATAGATATTTTTTTTGAACCGACAAAAGCCAATGTTAAAAGGTTAAAAGGTGCATTAATAGATTTTGGTTACTTAGGACTTGAAGATTATTCGGTTGATCAATTACTTAAAAAGAAAACATTATTCCGCCAATATCCTTTAAACACGGATATCCATCCTTTCGTAGCAGGCATAGAATTTAAAGATGTTTGGAAAAACAAGAAGGAAGTTGAAATTGAAAATATTAAAGTTTTTGTCCCATCATTAGATAACCTTATTAAAATGAAGAAAGCTGCCGGGCGGACAAAAGATTTAGCCGACCTGGAATTTTTAAAAGAAATTAAACGGCAAACAAATAAAAAAAAGAAGTAGCGAATTTTTATGGCAACAATATTTGAAAAGATTGTCCCTGTATCACTAGAAGAAGAGATGAAGTCTTCCTACATCGATTATTCGATGTCGGTTATAGTAGCTCGTGCATTGCCGGATGTAAGAGATGGATTAAAGCCGGTCCACAGGAGAGTTTTATTCGGGATGTCGGAACTCGGACTGGCATACAACAAACCTTATAAAAAATCTGCGAGAATAGTCGGGGAGGTTTTAGGTAAATATCATCCGCACGGGGATACCGCTGTTTACGATACAATGGTCAGAATGGTTCAGGAATTTTCTTTGAGGTATCCTTTAGTCGACGGACAGGGAAATTTCGGATCGATTGATGGAGATTCTCCTGCGGCCATGAGGTATACCGAGGCACGCCTTGCAAGAATTGCGGATGAAATGCTTCGCGATCTGGATAAAAATACAGTAGATTTCGCACCTAACTTTGATGACTCTCTCCAGGAACCTACTGTACTTCCTTCATATCTTCCCAATCTTCTTGTAAACGGCTCGAGCGGTATCGCAGTCGGAATGGCCACAAACATTCCTCCTCATAATTTAAATGAGGTCGTGGACGGTTTGGTTGCACTCATTAAAAATCCGAACATTACGTCCGAAAAGCTGATGAAGCATGTAACTGCTCCTGATTTTCCGACAGGTGGAATAATTTTTGGATACCAGGGAGTGAAGGAGGCCTACACAACCGGACGGGGCAGATTAATCGTTCGCGCCAAAGCCAACATAGAAACATTAAAAACCGGTAGAGAAAATATTGTTATCAGCGAACTTCCGTACCAGGTAAATAAGGCAAATCTTATAGAAAAAATTGCAGAGCTGGTCAAGGAAGGGAAGCTGAATGATATATCGAATATAAGAGATGAATCGGACCGCGACGGGATGAGAGTAGTAATCGAGCTTAAAAGGGATGCCCAGCCTGCCATTGTATTGAACCAGCTCTTTAAGCATACCCAGATGCAGACCACATTCGGAGTAATAATGCTTGCGCTTGTGAAGGGTGTTCCGAAGGTGCTCCCTCTTAAAGAAATGATGCAGCACTTCATCAATCACAGGATGGATGTTCTAAAGCGCAGGACTAAATTCGAGCTCGATGCTGCCGAAAGACGAGCCCATATCCTTGAAGGTTATATAATAGCTCTCGACAATATTGACGAAGTGATTGAAACCATTAAGAAATCCCGCGATGTAGATACGGCAAAAAATAATTTGATGAGGAAATTCAAGCTGAGCGAGATCCAGGCTAAAGCTATTCTTGATATGCGCCTGCAGAGACTCACCGGCCTGGAAAGAAAGAAAATTGAAGATGAATACAAGGAAACTATTAAACTCATTGAAACACTCCAGGGGATCCTGAAGAGCGAAGAAAAAAGATACTCAATCATCAGGGATGAGCTGATTTCTCTAAAGGAGAAGTACGGCGATGAAAGAAGGACCGAGATTGTTCAGGATTATGAAGAATTTTCCCTGGAAGATATAATTGCCGAGGAAGATGTCGTAGTTACTATCTCCCATAAAGGATTCATAAAGAGATTCCCTGTAAGCGGCTACAGGAAGCAGGGTCGCGGCGGAAAAGGTGTGACAGGAGCAGGTACAAAGGAGGACGATTTTATCGAGCATATGTTCATTGCTTCAACGCATCAGTATATACTTTTCTTTACCGATATGGGGAAATGCTATTGGCTTAAGGTTCACGAGCTGCCTGAAGGCGGCAGAGCAACCAGGGGGAGATCCATTCTGAATCTTCTGCAGAAAGATCCTAATGAAAATATAACCGCCTTTGTTGCCGTAAAAGAATTCAAAGACGACAACTATTTAATTATGGCAACCGAAAAAGGAACAGTCAAAAAGACAGTTCTCTCTGCCTACGGTAATGTCCGGAAAGGCGGAATCAATGCAATAAACCTTGCTTCCGGCGACAGGCTTATTGAAGTTAAGATGACCGAAGGAAATAACGATATTGTAATTGGAACCAGGAACGGGTTTGCCATAAGATTCCATGAAAAAGATGTAAGAGATATGGGAAGAACAGCAACCGGGGTTAGAGGGGTTAAGCTCGGTAAGGGAGACAAAGTAGTCGGATTGATTGTAATTAAGAGAAATGACAACATACTTGTAGTAACCGAAAAAGGATTCGGGAAGCGTTCCGACATTAATGATTACAGAATTACACACCGCGGCGGTAAAGGTGTAATTACCGTTAAGACCACCGATAAAGTGGGTAAGATGATGGCGATGATGGAGGTAGTCGACAACGATGAGCTGGTAATAATTTCAACCCAGGGAATGGTGATAAGGCAGAGCGTTAAAGATATCCGGGTAATGGGAAGAAATACACAGGGAGTAAGGGTAATACGTTTGAATGATAAAGATTCAATTGCGGATATCGCAAAAGTGGTTCCGGAGGAGGAGGGGGAAGGGACGAACGGAGTAGAGTAAGAGAAATAAGGGAAAGAGTAAGAGAAAGAGTAAGATCCCAATTAAGGAGCTATGTTAGAATTTCTTTTTATAAGATTAAACCGCAGCAAATGATGATAGCAGTGCCTGTAGTGTGAACGGTCTTCCAGGCTAATTTTTCCAAATATGGAGTGCAAAACAACTGCCTTCGGATAAATAGGCGGGAATACAAACTTATTCAAAAGCCGCATCAAATCCTTCCTTAAAAAAACCTTCTTCAATACATTTTGGATGCCAAAATCCAAGCAGGAAAGAATTGAAAATTTTTTATTTCCGGGTTTTCCTTTTTAGAAAGCACAAAGGATTAATTTTTGATGTTAAAAGCAAAAGGAGTAATTAGCTTTTTCCGTTCAATCCTTCAACGATAATAAAATATCAAATTCCTCAGGATGGATTAGTTACTCTTAAGATTTACGACGTGCTTGGCAAAGAAGTAAAAACATTAGTAAATGAATATAAAGG
>DATKLQ010000365.1:0-11218 GCA_035542335.1 Ignavibacteriaceae bacterium
GACTAATGCCAACGTTAGTTTTGATACTTTGCAGACAATAAATATTATCTCAAAAAAAGGTAACGAGATAAATGAATTATTCCAGAATTATCCTAATCCATTCAATCCTTCAACTACAATTTCTTTTTCTTTGCCAAAGGAATGTATTGTTAAGCTGAAAGTATTTAATTTATTGGGCGAAGAAGTAAAGACAATATTAAATGTATTCATGGAAGCAGGCTATCATTCTGCGGCTGTAGATTTAACTCAATTCCCCAGCGGAATGTATTTTTATAAATTGGAATCGGGAGAATTCTCTGCAGTTAAAAAAATGATTCTTGCGAAGTAGACTTGATCTGGAGATGACATCTTTATTTAAAGTATTTTTTTTATCCTTTGAAGATATCATCTCTAAAAATTCAACAACCTTGAAGCATTAGCCGGAATTTTTATTGGGTTTATTGCTGAAAATATTTATAGTTTGATTTTTTTTTCTTGAAATCCGCCGATTCTATTAGTGATTGGGAAAAAGCAGGCAGTAGTTTCAGCATTATAAATTCTTCTCAAACAACTATTAAAAATTTATCTAAATAATTAAGGATTTTGTTCCCCAAAATAATCCTTGTTAACATTTTCTTAATATTAATTCGCACTTTTTTCTCCTTTAAACCAGTTAAGAAAAAAATATTCAATATGAATAAAATAATTGAAAAAATTCCTTTCATATAAATAGAATGATTACTTTTTGATTAGTAACAATTCTTTAACAAAACTCTGCCGGCATAAGTGAATTTTTTTTAGTAAATTTTAGTACTTAATAAATAATAGATTCCGGCAAGCATGTAGGGGAACCTTCATATTTATTTATATCAAATTTGGAACAAATTTTAATTTTTTTTTGAAGTTTATCTTCTATCAAACGGAGATACATTGAAGACCAATTTATTTTTTAGAATTACAATTATAGTCCTTTCTTTCTTTTCCCTGTCCTGCCAGAATATGATACTCGGTCCGGATGCTGAAAAGCCGATTACGCCGACTGTACATGATTCAAAGTTTGCAACTATTCTTGACTCCCTTAGATATGTCCTTGATCTTCCGGCACTTGCCGGAGCTATTATTACTGATACAGGAATAGTTGAAGCGCAAGCAGTTGGATGCCGGAGATACGGAGGCCCCGAAAATATAACCGTGAACGACAAATTCCATCTCGGGTCTTGCGGCAAGTCCTTTACCTCTGTTTTAATGGGTACCCTTGTGGATGAAGGTTTAGTAACATGGAATACTACGCTCCCTGAAATATTTCCTGAGTATTCATCATCAATGAGGATCGAATACAAAGATGTAACAGTGAAAAATATTCTATCTCACAGTGCAGGTTTTATTCGGGATGTCGATTTCACAATTCTGAAATCTTCTTCCCCGAGAGAAAGAAGAATTGAAGCCCTAGCATGGGCATTGAAACAGCCTCCGGCTCAACAGCGCGGGAAATTTCTCTACAGCAATCTTGGATATATGATTGCCGGAGCTGTTATTGAAAGATTACTGGATCAATCTTATGAATCACTAATGATGGAACGCGTAATTACACCTCTCGGCATAACAACGGCAGGTTTCGGCACAATGGGTACGGAAGGGAAAGAAGATCAGCCGCTGCAGCACACACCTAACCATGCACCTGTAATTGCATCACCTGATGCCGGTCTTGATCCATGTTATAATCCTGCTGGGGGCTTATATATGTCAGTCGGAGATTGGGGAAAATATTGTCAGTGGGTGCTGAAGATTGAAGCAGGGTCAGATCAAACTTTGCTGAAAAAAGAAACTGCAGCCATGATTACAACTCCTATCGTCTCGGAAGGAAATGGGTGGAGCTATTCATTCGGCTGGGGTGTGGTAAACCAGGATTGGGCTGGAGGGAAATCGCTTCAGCATAGCGGCAGCAACAGCCTTAATTATGCAACAGCGTGGCTTGCCTCAGTAAAACATTTTGGGATTCTCGTAATGACAAATCAAGGGGCAATCGGCGAGGATTGGCTCTTAGAAGAGGCATTTTGGCGAGTGCTCGATTATTATCAAAAGGGAAGATGAAATTATGAAGTCGATCTTTATTATATTTTATTTCATAATAATATTTTCCCCGGCAGCTTTCCCGCAAAATAGTAAACCTATACCTGATGAATCATCCAGTTCACTTGGCATTAAGCTTGGGATCAGCGATTTTCATATCCAGGATAAATATATATCACCATATATTTTTAGTGGTGTAATGTTTAGTTCGGCAGTCTCCTACCAGCTTAAGTCTGAATGTAATACCCACACTGTTCAATTAGCCTTCAGTGCCGGGGGTGTTGATTCCGACCTTCAGCCCCGCAACATAAGTATTCATGCCGGCTCTGTTTCCTATGCGCTGACATTTGCAATCGATTCGTTGGAAGCAGCGGGAGATCCCCTTCGGCTTTCAATCGGCCCCGGCTTCTCAAGTTACGTTGAGTATATGACAACTATAGCAGAAGATAAACCTACTCACTCATTCTTTTACGATGATTCATGGTATTCAATCCATTCACTCAATTTATATTTTAATGGAGAATATACCATCAGCAAACGACAAAACATTTCACTTTCGCTCTTATTACCTGTTATTAAGCTTGTCAGAAGGCCTGAAAATGGACATTATTTAAACCGGCACAACCAAGAAATTATTAATAACAAATTAAAACTATTTACCGGGGGAAAGCTGGAATATATCTGGAGTAATCTCCTTCTTATTACAGAAATAACGTATAGGGCTCCTATCGGGGGGTCTTTTAGTTTCACCGGCATTTACCGGTTTGTTTATGCTTCATCGGATAAGCCCGCTTCGCTGCTTTCTATAGATATGTACTCAAATAATTTTCTTGTGGGAATAGAATGGTTATTCTAGGATTCAATTCTGTCACAACTATTTGAACCCGTAGGCAATCCTAAATTAAATAGTTTCCAACAACAAAAAATAATTATCATGCTTGATAGTCCTTCTTTGTTGTGTAGAATCTATAAGCATTTACGGCTGAGCTGCCCCATAAAGCTATAAAACGGAACAATGGCGAAAATTTTGTTACTTTACTGATCGGTGTAAAAGTGATTTTATCACTAACTAAATCTAAATATGTTACATCAATGTCTTTCGATATTCCTTCATGGAATACCCGTACCCAAGCATGACCGCTTATCCTGCCGTCAAAAAGTTTGCATTTTAGAGATTGAACTACGTGGGCTTCTATTCCTAACCGATTTAAAATATATTCCATTGCATATGCTTGCTGCATGCAATATCCGTAGCCACGTTTAAATGCTTTTTTATACGAGTCAAAGCTGTTTCTGCGGCAATATTGCATTCTTGTAATTATTAACTTTCTGGTTTGTTCAACAAGCTCGAAACCTTGAATATTTTGTTCCCTAAAATTATTTATTGCATCATCAATTGTTAACTTTTCAATTCCGGGGCGGATTCCTTTTTGAAGAGATAACGTTGCAGGAATAGAAAAAATAATAACACCGAAAAAAATAAATAGAATTATAATTAATATAATTTGAAAAAATAAAAGCATTTCAACTTACTGCATTATAATTTGCTCTTCATCCCTCCATATATAGCAATAACTCTCTAATCTTTCCACGAAATTTTTAGGAGACTCGCATAAATTTTTCTTCCAATTATAAATGCAGATTTTCTTAATGAATCCGAAGGAAAAAATGGTTCGCAGAAATTTTATGAATTAACACAGGATTAATATTGAGTTAATATTTATTTAATGTTCCGAACAAATTGTTACAAGCGTAATGAAGATGTGTAAGACTGCAATTATTTTCTGTGCTGATAAGGTTTAAGATTTTTATCATGCTACAGATTAGAGAGGCAGCTGAAACCCTAAGTTAACATTAAGATAATCATTGCTTAACCGATATTTAAATCTAATTTAATAATTTAATGCTGAGTATGAACCGGATATCTGTCAGAGAAATTATTTCAGCGGGAAACCCCGGCTTCCTTCATGGTTTTCCTTTCTTTTTCAAAGAACTTCTCTTTTTGTTTATAGAGAAAATAATTCACCAGGATGAGATTAATAAATTCATCTCCCAAAATTCTGACAAAATGAATTTTGAGCTCATCGATGAGCTATTTGAATACTTAGATTTTTCATTCCAGGTTTCCAGTAAAGATCGCGATAAAATTCCCAGTGAAGGAAAATTGATTTGCGTATCAAATCATCCTTTCGGCGGCCTCGATGGTCTCATCCTTCTCAAAATGTTCAGTGAGATAAGACATGATGTTAAAATTGTTGTGAATAATATCCTGCTGCATATCGAAAATCTAAGACAGCTGTTTATTCCTTTTGATATAATGAATAGAAAAATAAGTAAAGAAAGCATCGTTGAAATAGGAAAATATTTAAGCTCGGGCAACGCAGTAATTTTTTTCCCAGCCGGTGAAGTTTCACGCTTCAGCTTTAAGGGGATAAAAGATTCCAAATGGAATAAAGGAGCCGTTTATTTTGCTGAAAAATACAATGCTCCTGTTTTGCCGGTATATATTTCCGGAAAAAATTCTTTGTTTTTTTATCTCGCATCAAAGATCAATAAAAATCTTTCTATATTTCTTCTTCCTCACGAGTTATTTAACAAGAGCTCGAAAATAGCAACTGTAAAGATTGGGGATTATATCCCTTCTTCTTCATTTTCTTCATCAGTATATAAAAAGAACGTTCAAATAAAATTATTAAAAAAGCATGTTTATTTTTTAGCAAAGAATAAAAAAGTATTTAATACTGAAAAAAATGTAATACATCCGGTTGATAAGAAGCTTCTGAAGAAACAATTATATAATTGCGAAGTGCTGGGATTTACTGAAGACAAAAAAACTATCTTTGTTGCGGCGTATAATAATTGTCCTTTAATAATTCGGGAAATTTCTAGGCTGCGCGAAATTACATTCAGGAAAGTCGGTGAGGGAACCGGGAAAAGAATGGATTTAGATAGATTTGACCGGACCTACAAGCATTTGATCCTTTGGGATGAAAAAGAATTAGAGATAGTCGGCTCTTACAGAATTGGAATTTGTAGTGAAATAATTGAAGAATCGGGAATCGACGGGCTCTATACAAGTACATTATTTAATATTTCCGGTATGGATAAGTACCTTCCCTATAGTATTGAGCTCGGAAGAAGCTTTATTCAATCAAAATACTGGACAACAAACGCTCTAGATTATTTATGGCAAGGGATAGGCTCTTTTCTTTTAAAGAATCAAAATATCTGTTATATGTTCGGAGGGGTCAGCTTAAGCAATTCCTATAATGAAGAAGCGAAAAATTTGATAATTTATTTTTTTAATAAATGGTTTGGATTTGAAGGTCTTGCGGAATCCAGGAATAAGTACATAATTCCATCATCTTATTTAAATGAATTCCAAACGCTCTTTGAAAACAAAAATTATTTAGAGGAATTGCAAATCATAAAAAAAAGATTGAAATTTTTAGGTTTTTCTGTTCCTACACTTTATAAACAATATACTGAATTATGTGAAACGGGCGGAATAAAATTCCTTGATTTTGGAATTGACCCGGACTTTAATAATTGTATCGATGGACTAATACTGGTCGAAGTGGATAAGATTAAAAAATCCAAAAAAGAAAGATACATGAAAAACAGCACGCTGCATACAGATAGTTCTTACACAAAAGCTCTTTAGAAGAAATATGAAATAAAAATTTTTATTGATGCTGGATCCACCTGCAGCCATCTGCCGATAAAACTGTCGTAATAACGTGCACCAAAATAATCGTAGCCTGTTTCTGCATCTCTTTCTTTTGCTGTAAATTTATATCTCCCGTCTACACCGGCATTGTTAGAGCTCCTGCTGCCGGGTATTATTGAGCCAAAAGGATATTAATCGTCATAGGTTAAAACACTTCCATTTCCATCGCTCCAAACATAAAAATTATCCGGGAACAATCATTCCGATGAATAAAAATAAAAAATCCCAACCTTACATGGCTGGGATTTTATACCTTAGTAGCGGGGGCCCGAAACAATAACTACTGAAGTGGATATCCCATGAGATTTCACGTTTGCATATCTATTAGAATTTAAATTTCGGCTGATTTTCCGGAAGGGAGGTAAACTCTTTTATTTTCCCAATCTTTAGTTAAGCAGTCCTGTGATCTTTTCAACCCTTAAACCCTATTTTATATCCCTGGATATTTTATGAGAAACAGGGGGGACTTATGGGATGGTTTCATATCTGGATTATTAATTCTCTCCCTATACAATTGAAGGCATAAAACTAAGATTTAATAGAGAGTTAAAGAGGTCTTTTTTTTATTCTATAGTTATTTCTGCCGATGTTGCGCTTCTTAAAGGGATTCTCTTTTAATGTTGAGTTTAGGACGCACTTTTCGATTAAAGTAAATCTTCAGCCACAACCGGCTCTATGTGCTTCTCGGCCTTTGCAATACTCACAGCTAATTCTTTAAGCTTAACCGGTTTGGTTAAAAGGCAAACAGGGTTTAAGTAATAAGATTCGATAAGCCGGCTGTAGTCATCAAAAGCAACAATAAATATGTATGGAATATTTAATTTGCTTTCCAGCCTGGCTATTGCCTCTATTCCATCTAGTTGACCGAGCAGGTTTATATCTGTAATAATCATAGAAGGATTCAGCAATTCGGCAGCTTCCACGAGGTCTTGTCCCTCGGATAAAACCGGATGAACTATATAGCCGAGTGATTCCAGATATAATTTTATTTCTGAAGCGGCTATAAAATCCGGTTCTGCAATAAGAATGGTCTTTTGTCTATCCATCGTATATACACCTCTTTTCATAAAAGAAGGTAGGTATAAAAAGTACAGCGAACAAGTAAATTACATCTAATATAAAAATATAATTCAAATTGAGCGATGTAAGGGATAAATTAATAAGCAGATAAATGTTTGTTATGGGCGATGAACGCAGGAAAAAGCAGGCCGGCATACAAAAGATAGTATATATATTAAAAAAAATCGGACATAAAATAGATTATTCTGCTTGGGAAAAAATTAATCTTATTTCGCCTCTTTTTAAGCTTTTTCTGAATTTGCTTAAATAAAGCTTCATAGGGTTTAATCCGAAACGGAATAATAGAATGTAGCCGAAAATTATCCAGATTATCTCTTTTGTTCTTTTATAGGAAATAAAAAGTATCGAGACTGAAACCGGGTCTGCAATGCCCATTGCGCTCATCATGCCAATAAGACCTGCGTCCTGGGCGCCTAACCCCGAGGGGAGGAAGAAAAATATTATCCTTATCAATGATGCGGCAGATTCTAAAATTATAATTTGTGAAAAGCTTAAATCTGCCCCTATTATCCTGAATATTAAAAGAGATTCCGCGGCAATAGTCATCCAGCCCATAAAAAATAATAGTATTGTACAAATTAATCTGTATGCACCATCGGAATTAAATTTTCTTATATAATTATTTATCTCAAAAACCCTTTCTTCAGTTCGGGCGGTAATTTTTTTCGGCAAACCTAATTTTATTTTTTTAAGAAGGCTGAAGGTTTTTATCAGTCCGTCATATTTATAAAGGAATATTGTAAGGCAGAAAACACCGAGTATAAACGAACCGGATAAAATATATATTAAATTATCGCTTATTCCCTGGATATGGGCAGTTCCCTCATTATAAAATATCAGCATGAAGGCTATCCCGGTAATAATAAACAGCAGCTGAGCAATTGCTATACTCAATTTAGTGACTATACCGGATGCGATCCCTCTGTTTATTTCGATTCCCATATTTCTTTTCAGCAGTAAAGGCCGAAGCAGTTCCGCGGCTGCAAAACCTCCCGGCACAGAGTAATGGATCGAATCGATTGCCGTCCTCAGCAGGTAAAGCTTTGTGAAATGTAGCTTCTCTTTTTTTATTTTAAGGGAAAAGTACCAGCCGGCCGATTCAAATAAAATTACAAATGCTGCGGGCAAAAAAATAAATATTAAAACAAAATTTATGTTTTTAATTGATTGGAGTACCGGTGTGAAATTTGAGCTGTACAGAAGCTGAAGCAGAATAATCAGCAGAAAAAATATTAGTATTTTTCTTTCTCCGTAACTGTGTTTATGCTTATTTAACAGAAAATTTTTCTTTCATTCAACTTGAATAACTGTTACAAATAGCTCATTGATTTTTATCCCGCTTCTTTTCTCTTTTTAAATCATCTTGAGGATGACATTTTAAAACTCGTACATTAATTTTTCAATATGCTCTGCTTTACATTTATGAAAAATTCAGATCAGCGCTATAACCTCATGCAGCTCTTCCCGGCTCTTGTTAAGCTTGATCTGAAGATTTGTGTACATATCGGTTTCCTTGCCGGCCTCATAAACCAGATCCTTATCGGCTAAGAAAGGATATTTCTTTTTAAGCTTAGCCTTTTTAATAAACCAGTTATAAATAATAAAGGGAGAAGAAGGGAAATACGGCGGGTCTTCTGTATATTTTGTAAAAGGCATTTTCTTCTTTTAGGAATTGTTTAAGATAATTTTAACTAGATATGCAATACTTAACAATAAGCCGAAAGTATGAAAAAAGAATTACATCCTTTTGGCTGTACCTCAGGATTTAATTGGCTGTAACGCAGGGTTTAAGTACAATAAGAAATTCATTAAGAAATAAGAATGAAAATTACTCCTCTTATTTGTAGAAGCTTTGGATTCTATTCTAAATATATCTTAAGCCTGGCATAACCTTCTTTGGTTTTTAATTTTTTTAACGCCTTTTGCTTAAGCTGCCTTATTCTTTCTCTGGTTAGATTGAATACCTCGCCAATCTCTTCCAAAGTAGCCCCCCGGCTGTTTCCTATGCCGAAATAAAGTCTGATTATCTCGGCTTCTTTTTTATCCAGCGCAGTAAGCGAAATCTCCACTTCTTTTTCTAGTGATTCGTTCATGAGGCCTTTATCGGGAGAATCCTGGTTATAATCGGCAATCAGTTCCAATAAACTGTTTTTATTCTCATCATTAAAATTGAAAGGAGCATCCAGGGATAAGCTCCGGGCGGCATTTTGAAGCGTAAACGAAACTTCATTCGGACTGACCTGGAGGGACTCGGCTAATTGATCAAAAGTAGGTTCCGTCTCATTCTTCTGTTCTAAATCATTATAAGCCTTATTTAATCTGGACAATTCCGCGATTCTGTTAAGCGGCAGCCGGACAACCCTTTGGTGATCGGCAATGGCGGAGGTTATTCCCTGTCTTATCCACCAGACGGCATAAGAAATAAATTTGAATCCGCGTGTTTCATCGAATCGCCGGGCTGCCTTAATTAAGCCTAAATTTCCTTCATTTATAAGGTCTCCTAAAGGGAGACCCTTATTCTGATACATCTTTGCAATAGAAATTACAAATCTTAAATTAGCTTTAATAAGCTTTTCACGGGCAATTAAATCACCATTCCGGATCTTGCCCGCTAAATCTATTTCTTCTTCAACAGTTAAAAGCTTTATTTTTCCAATCTCAGAAAAGTATTGATCAAGAGAATCGCTGTCACGGTTCGTTATATGATTAAATATTTTCAAATTAATTGAACTCTCTAGCTTTAAAATAATAATCGGAAATAAGATTAAGCCTGCATAAAACCGGGATTATTTTTAAATTTTGAATTAATATCTGCTTCGGCTCGAACTTCTTTTATCTCTTTGAGGTCTTGCCTCATTAACCGTGAGCCTTTTTCCTTTAAGCTCAAATGTATTCAATTCCTTAAGAGCCTTTTCCGATTCGGCTCTTCCCGGCATTTCAATAAATCCAAAACCTTTGGATACCTGGCTGAACATATCCCTGATAATCTTTACATTATCTACTTTTCCGTGCTTTGAAAAAAGTTCCTTAAGCTCATTCTCATTCACATCGGAAGCAAGATTGCCTACAAAAATATTCATTCTATCTCCTTTTGATTAAATAAAAAATTAGATTGAAAATCACTTTGGTGATTTTGTCGTTGTATGAAAAGTAGGATTAATAAGGAAGCTAAGGCGGGTTATTGAATCTTATTTTTCTTCAGACTTGTTAAGATACTTTATTAATTGTTCAGTTCAAAGCTGCTATGCTGATAGCGGCAGTTCTTTTAATAACAATCACAGTTGCGTCATCTTTCCATGTTTTTTCATTACCATATTTTTGAGCATAATCAAATATTGCATTCAATATTTCTTCGGCATCCTTATCTTTATACTTATTAATAATCTCTTTTAAAAGGTCTTTCCCCAATTCTTCTCCTGTTAAATTTTGCCTTTCTACAATTCCGTCAGTAAATAATACAAGGACACAACCCGGGGAAAGTAAAATATGTGATCGCCGGAGATCAATTTCCTTTAAAGCACCAAAAACTAGTCCTGTTGATTCTAATTCGGTTATTTTATCATCATAAATTAAAATTGGCGAAGGATGACCGGCATTCACAAAAAACAGGGAACCATCTTTTTCAATTTCAGCATAAAAAAGAGAGATAAATCTTGTTGAAAATGTGCTCTGATAAATAACCCTGTTTAATTTTTTTAATGTATGCACCATTTTCATTTGATTTTCCACTCCCATTCTAAGCCCGATTATAGTATCACGCGCCATTAATGCAGCAGGTATTCCATGCCCGCTGGCATCGCCAATGCAAAAGCCGAATTCTTCATCATTAAATTGGTAATAATCGAAGATATCACCCCCCACAAGCTGGGCTTGCTGAGATCTTCCTGCAATTTCATAGCCGGGAATTTGGGGTGAAGAGGTTGGTAATAGACTTTGTTGTATTACAAACGCCTGTTCATACTCGGTTTTAATTGACTCCGATAAAAGCCTGTAATTTAGTATCGATCTGATTGCATTAAGACAAAATTCAATTTCTTCCCGTATCCATCCGCTTTTTAATTCAAATAATAGTATCCAGCTGCTGCGCTGATTATAAATTGAAATCGCCGCCGGAATTGCATATTCCTTTTTATAAACATTTCCTATACTAAACAGAGGATTATCAAAAATATAAGTCTTTGAATTTAATATGGATTGGACTTCATTGGAATTTATAACGAGGGTACTTTTTATATTAACTGATGCATTGCTTGAAAGATCCGAAATTAGAATAAATTCGTCTTCGTTTCTTTCATAGATGCGGCCGCTCCCTATATGAAGATCATTTCCAAATGTTCTCTCAATTTCTTTTATAAGAAT
>DATKLQ010000366.1:0-4952 GCA_035542335.1 Ignavibacteriaceae bacterium
AACAATAAATAAGATCATTTTTATTGTTAAGGATCTTGGATTGCAGTGATTCGCTGGAAGGGGCTGAAAGGATAAGCACCAGCTGATCTTTTGCCCATAGATCATGCTTTTTCACTAAAAATTCGTTTCCTGTTCTTATTCTCCTTTCAGCCGAGGAATCAATTACTGCTTTTAGAAAGCTCGAGGCCGATGATTTTGAATTCAGGGGGGCAATAATAATTATATTCTTTTTCATCCTGTAATTTTCTAA
Organism: Ignavibacteriaceae bacterium; assembly: GCA_035542335.1. Lineage (GTDB taxonomy): Bacteria > Bacteroidota > Ignavibacteria > Ignavibacteriales > Ignavibacteriaceae > DATKLQ01. Next base: position 251 of record DATKLQ010000366.1, read on the forward strand.
CTCGTGGACAGGAACTCTTTTAAGAATAAATAATTTTTCCGGCTGAGGAGTATAAATCACCTTTTCAAAAGCCGCTGAGAGAGCTCCTTTTAAATTTTCAAACTCGACTGAATCTGCCACGACATAGATTTCATCCTCGGGACCAATTGCAGGCTTTTCCGATTGATCACACGAAACAGATAATAAGGACAATAATAATAATACCGGCAAGACCTGAAGCAGCTTGCAGCAGGATTTAAGTTTTTCCATTGAAGAAACAACTGTGTTCATCATTACCTCGGCACGTTGGGAATGATAAGCTGAATATCCGGCAGAAGCAGAATATATAAAACCCACATAGTCAAACTTATGGAAATTGGGATTGAAAGATTATCATCTGCAAATCCGAACGATACATTTTCGACAATTGCTCCTACCAAACTGGCAATAATTCCGATTAAATATTCCGTAAAACTTCCCTGCAGCTTAGGTGTAAAAAAAACTACTATGCTTGCACTAAAGAAAAATGCCAATGTTCCTTCCCAGGTTTTATAAAACAGCTTATGTTTTCCAAATTTCCTGCCGATAAGAGCCGCCAAAGAATCGCTTATAATTAAAATGCTGAAGCTGGTAATAAAAAATATTTTAGGAAAGATTATAACGCAGATTAACGCGGAAAGCAGAACATAAGTAGCGCCGTTAAGATTTTTCTTTCTGTAATCTACCTCATGCTTGCGGAGCATGAAACCGAATATATTATAAAAAATCTTGCCTAGATCCCTGGAATAATAACGTCCGATATCAATCAGCAGCGCTGCAGCGGTTAAGCATGTAAGGATAACAATGGCGGTGCTCCTGGGAGTAAAATAATAAACAGCGGGAATAGAAAGCGAAAAAAGATGAATTAATTTTCTGACTAATTCATCCCTATAGTTTATGGTTCCGTTATCAATTGGAGTCATCTTTGGGAGAAGATTCCTCTTTCAATTTTCTCTGTTCAAGCAGTTTCTTTACATGATCCGGGACCTCTTTAATTTCCTCACTGTCTTTCTTTATCGGCTGCAGCTCTTCTCCGCGTATTATTTTGTCGATTTCGTCGGCATCAAGTATCTCCCTCTCCAGAAGTTCTTCAGCCAATTTGTGCAGCAGATCGATATGATCATTTAATATCCTTTCCGCACGCTCCATGGCAACATTTATTATTCCGCGGATCTCTTCATCAATTTCGACCGCCGTTTTCTCACTGTAGTCTCTATGCTTTTGTATTTCCCTCCCCAGGAATATTTCTTCCTCTTTAGCTCCGTAGCTGAGTGGTCCGAGCTTATCGCTCATGCCCCATTCGCAAACCATTTTGCGGGCAATGTTTGTAGCTTTTTCAATATCGTTTCCGGCCCCGGTTGTAAAATGGTTGAAAACAATTTTTTCCGCTGCGCGCCCGCCGAGCGCATAGGTTATTATTGATTCCAGATATTCTTTAGAATACGTATGTTTTTCGTCAATCGGCAGATAACTTGTAACTCCAAGCGCCCGCCCTCTGGGGATAATAGTAACCTTATGAACAGGATCTGCTTCGGGCAGCATTCTTGCAACAAGCACATGTCCTATCTCGTGGTAGGCGGTTGTTCTTTTTTCTCTTTCGGAAATGATTAAGCTTTTCCTTTCCATTCCCATCATTACCTTGTCTTTCGCTTCTTCAAAATCAATCATTTCCACTTTTTTCTTATTTTTCCTTGCAGCCAGCAGTGCCGCTTCATTTACAAGATTAGCTAATTCTGCTCCTGCCAACCCGGGTGTACCTTTGGCAAGGACTTCAAGATCAACCTTAGTATCGAGCGGGATGTTTCTCGTATGTACTTTCAATATTCCTTCGCGGCCTTTAACATCAGGACGATCAACTACTACCTGGCGATCGAATCTGCCCGGCCTAAGCAAGGCAGGATCAAGCACATCGGGGCGGTTGGTTGCGGCAATAATTATTACCCCGCTGTTCTGCTCAAAGCCGTCCATTTCAACCAAAAGCTGGTTGAGTGTCTGCTCTCTTTCATCATGCCCGCCGCCTAAACCGGCTCCGCGGTGGCGGCCTACCGCATCAATTTCGTCGATAAAAATAATGCACGGCGCGTTTTTCTTTCCCTGCTCAAAAAGATCCCTTACACGGCTTGCGCCGACACCTACAAACATTTCCACGAAATCGGCACCGCTTATTGAAAAGAAAGGAACTCCTGCTTCGCCGGCAACCGCCCTGGCTAGGAGAGTTTTCCCGGTTCCCGGAGGCCCCAGCAACAGAACTCCTTTTGGAATTTTGCCCCCGAGCTTCTGAAACTTGCTCGGTTCTTTAAGGAATTCAATAATCTCATGAAGCTCAATTTTTGCTTCGTCTGCACCCGCTACATCGCGGAATGTGACCCTGAGGCTGGACTGCGTTATTAATTTCGCTTTGCTCTTACCAAATGAAAAAATTCCCCTCGTTCCTCCGCCTGCGCCCTGCATCCTTCTCATAATTATAATCCAAACGGCAAAAATTAGTATCCAAGGTATAAAGCTTAATATAATATTCAGCCATTCATTTGATTCTTTGTCAAAGGAATAAACAATTCCTTTCTGCTTCCAAATAGTTTCCTGTTCCTTTATTACCGGTTCCGGCATAAATACAGAAATGTTTTCAACTTCGATCCGCCGGTTATTTACAGTGACATACTCCTGAGTTCTCAACTTTCCTTTAAAATAATAATCATTCTGATCCGACTTTGTAATTACAGCCTCCACTATTTTATCTTCAGAGAGCAGCCGCTCATATTGATTGTACGGAATATCAACATAATTTGCGGAATTTGTTCTAAACAGCTGCATCACGATAACCGCAGCTACTATAACAGCTCCCCAGCCAAAAACTAACCGTATTATCTTAGACCAGTCGAAGTTTTCATCAGGCTTATTAGGACCGGATCCGTTATTCTTCTGTTTTTGTGAATATTTATTTTCGTTTTTATTGTTATCAGACATATTAATTGAATTCTTTTTTGCTAAAATTAGCCTATTCGTTAATTATATAAACCGATTTTAAATTACGGTATTTCTGGGCATAATCCAGTCCGTAGCCTATAACGAATTTACTAGGTATTTGGAAGCCAATATAATCAATTTTTACTTCATATCGAAGGCTATTCGGTTTGTAGAGGAAGGCAGCAATCCTCATGCTTGACGGATTATGAAGCGAAATCATATCTTTAATAAATTTTATTGATAGTCCCGAATCGATAATATCTTCAACAATTATTAAATCCCTCCCATGTACATCACAATTAAGCTCTTTGATCAATGAAACTTTGCCTGAAGTGATTTTTTCGTCCCCGTAGCTGGATAGTTTAAAAAAATCGACTTCGCAGTCTATGTTTATATTTCTTAACAGATCGGCCATAAAAACAAAAGCCCCGTTAAGAACACCGATGAATACGGGTATTTTATTCTTATAATCCATAGAGATTTGTTTTCCCAGTTCCTTAAGTCTTGCCTGGATCGTTTCTTCGCTCAGAAGCGGGATGAAAACGCTTTTTCCCAAAACAATTTTATCTTCCTTTACTTCAGGCATAGTTCGAGAACCTTTTTTGTATCCTTTAATATTTTAAATCTATCATCCAATCTTAAACCTAATATCCATACAATTCTATTTCTGTTAGTTAAAACAAGCTGATTTTTTTTCAGATAAGAAGGAATTTTCTGATCATTTAAAAAATCGGATACCTTTTTTGAGCCATGAAACCCGAGCGGGTAAAACCTGTCGCCCGTCACCCAGTTCCTTAAAATAAAAACCCGGGAGAGGTTGTCCCCCGAAATATATTCGATATCTTTATCTTTATTAAAGTTAAGCTTTGCAGGCTTTTTACGCCGGGTGATTGATAATACTTTATCCTTTGCCTTTATTTTTTCTCCTTCTTTAACTTCAATTGGGTTAAACTTTCGACGGGCGGGAATTTTTAGGATTAAAATCTCATCCCGTTCCTTTAAGGCCGATAGATGCCCGGATAAATCTTCAGTGCTGCCGGTTTGCTTTTTTATCAAAGCTGAAAATTTTTTGAAATCATTAAACATGATTTGTACCGAAAAGTTTCTTCCAAGGGCAGACTTAAATATTTCTCCTCTTAGTTCATTATCCAATGCCTCTATTCCCTTGATGCTAAAATGCAGAACTTTATCTTTGAACCTGACAATACCAGGATATTTTTCTTTAATTAATTTCTCAATAAGCCCCGAATAGCTTCGGAAAACTTCAGAGGAATTAAAAAGCGTATGTTCCAGCGCCGGGTTCATTCTTTTCTTTATTTCAGGAATGATTTTATGCCGGATAAAATTCCGGTCATAACCGGTGTTTAAATTGGTTGCATCGGTTCTGTAAGAAATTTTTTCTTTTTCCAGGTATTCAAGTATTTCTTCCTTTGTTAAAACAAGAATAGGCCTGATTATTTTATCTCTTCTTTCCGGAATTCCGGAAATTCCTTTCATCCCGGTTCCTTTAATTAAATTCAGCAGGACTGTCTCCGCATTATCGCTGCTGTTATGAGCCGTTGCAATTTTATTATAATTAAACTTCTTCCTATAAGATTCAAAAATCCCGTAACGGATTTCTCTTCCGGCTTCTTCGACCGAAAGTCTCTCCTTTACAGCATATTGAGAAACTTTTTTTCTCACGGAAAAGAAATCAATATTTAAATGTCGGGCTAACTTA
>DATKLQ010000367.1:0-10028 GCA_035542335.1 Ignavibacteriaceae bacterium
AAAACTTTTCAGCGAAGATAATTTAACAAGAAGAATAATTGCCACTATAGTAATTTTATCGGGAATTACTCTTTTAATGAAATGAATGCATAAGATCATCCCGTAATTTAGATCCGCTTTTTTTTCAAGGATCTTTTTTAATTTTTGATCATCTAATTCACAATTGTTTATGCTTTAAGATTCCTTTAAAAATTAATCTGGAATTTATATGAATTACGAAATGAAAGATTTTAATAAAGATGTAATTGAACGAAGCAAAAAAATTCCGGTGCTCGTAGATTTTTGGGCTGAATGGTGCGGACCCTGCCGCGTACTGTCTCCTATTCTTGAAAAGCTTGCACAAAAATATTCCGGTAAATGGACTTTAGTAAAAGTTAATACCGACGAAAATCCCGAACTAGCTGCTGAATATGGAATCAGAGGAATACCCAACGTGAAATTGTTTGCCGACGGAAATGTGGTAAATGAATTTGTAGGCGCACTTTCCGAACCCATGGTGGAAGAATGGTTAACAAAGGTAATTCCGGGCAAATCTGCAAAAAAAATTGAAGAAGCAAAGAAATTACAGGCTGGGGGAAAAGAAAGCCAGGCAAGTAAATTACTCCAGGATATTCTGTTTGAAGAGCCGGATAATGAAGCAGCTAAGTTATTGCTGGCTAAGATATTTCTATTCGGTCAAACCGAAAAAGCCGCGGAACTTCTAAAAAATCTTAACGGTGCACATGAAAATTATGAACTTGCAGGATCTCTAAACACTATAATTGAATTATTTAATAAGCTTGGAAACGGTGAATTGCCCGAGAATAACATAAAAGAAAAATATATTTCTGCTATTGAAGATTTAAAGAAGAAAAATTTTAATTCCGCCTTGGAAAAGTTCATTGAGGTAATAAAAAAGGACCGAAGCTATGATGATGACGGGGCAAGAAAGGCCTGCATTGCAATTTTTAAATACCTGGGGGAGGAAAATGAAACCACTCTGCAGTACAGAAGAGAATTCGGTAGAGCATTGTACGTTTAAATTACACCTTTGAAATATAGAAGTAAATTAAATAATTCCATTACTCCACCACTCCATTATTCCCAAAATTAGTTAACGTAAGTATTAATTATTTCTTTCCTTTTTCAAAGTTCGCGACAGCATCTTCTTTTGTCTTATATGTATCAAATATCTGGACTACTCTTGTTTTTTCCAGAAGTATTTGAGCATCTGCGGTAAATACGACAAGCTTGATTTCGCCTCCGAACTGCATTAATGTTTTTGTCAGCGAAATAAGTGTCCCGAGGAAAGTTGAATCCAAGTATTCACAAATAAAAAGATCGACAATGAATTTCCGTTTGCCTTCGACAATATCATCCATAACAGCTTTTCTAAAGCTCTCCGCTTCTTTATAAGTGGCCCTCTGAAGATTTATTGTATGAATAACAATCTCACCTTGGGTTTCTCTGTTAAAGTCCATATTACCCCAGCTTTTTTTTCCCGGTTAGTTTTTACTGCTGAAGCTTACAATTGCTTCATCTTTATCTTCAAAAATGGGAAGCAGCTTAGAAGTTCCCGTCAGTTTCAAGATGGAAGGGATCAAAGTGTAATGTGCCAGGATTCTGATGCTCCCTTCTTCCTTTAACAATTTTCTTGATGCGGAGATTAAGGTTCCTAGAAAAGTTGAATCAATATATTCGCAATTACTTAAATCGACAAGTATTTTATTACGGCCTTTCTCGATCTCATTTATTAAAATCTCTTTTAATTCTCCCGATTCTCCTATCGTGGCTCTTTTCAGCCCGGTATTCACAATTAAAATTCCGTTTAATATTTCCTTGCTAAAGCTCATTCAGTTAACCATTATTTTATTAAATATGAATTGAAATATAGGATTAATCAGCTAAAAGAGCATTAATATTTTTAAACTGTTCTAGGCTGCCGGGATTCGCGAGCGCTTCTTTATTATCAGCTTCCTCTCCTTCGATTATTTTTTTAACAGCGAGCTCTACTTTTTTAAAATTTATCGTGCGGGGAATATCGTTTACCTGAATAATTTTAGCTGGAACATGCCTGGGAGAAGAATTTGTTCTTAGGGTATTTTTTATCTTTTGGATGAGTTCCTGATCGAGGCGCATTCCTTCTTTTAAAACAACGAATAAAATAACTCTTATATCATCTTTCCATTTCTGCCCGACTACAAGGCTGTCGGAGATTTCCTCGATAGCTTCAATCACATTATAGATTTCTGCGGTTCCGATACGTATTCCGCCTGGGTTTAAAGTTGCATCGGATCTGCCGTAAATTATTATTGTTTCCTTCTCCGTGATCTCAATGTAGTCCCCGTGCCGCCAGATTCCCGGGTAATAATCAAAATATGCAGATCTATATTTTTCCCCATCCGGATCATTCCAAAAGAAAACCGGCATTGAAGGGAAAGGTTTTGTGCAGACGAGCTCTCCTTTTTTATTTATCACCGGTTTACCATTTTCATCATAAGATTCCACCTTCATACCCAGACCCCGGCACTGCAGCTCCCCGGCATATACAGGTAAATTCGGATTGCCGAGCATAAAGCAGGAAATAATATCAGTGCCGCCGGAGATCGATGAAAGCTGAAGATCGTTTTTAACGGAGGAGTAAACCCATCTAAATATTTTCTCCGGCAGCGGAGCACCGGTTGAAAGAATGGTTTTCAAAGAGGAAAGATCAAATTCATTTTTAATCTTAATATCATTTTGAGAGAAAAGATTTAAATATTTAGGACTTGTCCCGAATATCGAAATTTTTTCCTCGTCAATTTTTTTCCACAAAATATCCGGCGAAGGATAGGCCGGGCTGCCGTCGTACAAAAAAATTGTCGCCCCGATATTCAAAGAGCTTACAAGCCAATTCCACATCATCCATCCGCAGGTTGTGTAATATGTAATGATATCTTTTCTAGTAAGGTTCGTATGCAGAGATAATTCTTTAAAGTGCTGGAGCAGGGTTCCTCCGGCCCCATGAACTATACATTTCGGTTTACCGGTAGTCCCCGATGAATACATTATATAAACGGGATGATCAAAAGGAAGCTGCCTGAATTCAATTTCATCCTTCTGGTTTGAAAACATTTCATCGATGTAAACCGAATTCTTAATCTCGGCCGGTTTTTTTTGTACAGGATTTTGAAAGTCGTAGTAAGACGGTATCAAAATTACTTTTTCGATTTCAGGAATATAGCCGGTTATCTGCTTAATCTTTTCAGTACAAGAAATCAGTTTGCCGTTATACCGGTATTCCTCAACCGCAAACAAAACTTTAGGCTGAATCTGTCCAAAGCGCTCCAGTATTCCGTGGAATCCAAAATCGGGAGAAGCCGATGACCAGACAGCCCCGATGCTTGTAACGGCAAGCATTGCAATAACTGCTTCCGGAATATTTGTGACAAAACCTGCCGCCCTATCACCTTCTTTTAAACCAATCTGCTTAAGCGAATGGGCAAGCGAAGCTGTCTTAGCATACAGATCGGAATAGGTTAGCCTGACTTCGGTGTTATCTTCCCTTGCGCTTATCAAAGCCGTATGATTATCCCTGTATTTTAAAAGATTTTCGGCAAAATTCAGCCGTGAACCCTCAAACCATTTTGCCCCCGGCATAACCGGGTTTGTTAAAATCTTTTCATATTTTTTTGAATGGATTATGCCTGACAAAACCCAAATAGATTTCCAAAATTCCTCAAGATCCGTAACCGACCATTCATAGAGATCATTATATGTGCAGAAGGGTTTCTCGGAAATAAGCTCGGCATAGCGCATAAATGCAGTCATATTTGAACTGCTTACACGCTCGGCAGAGGGAGTCCATAAAGGTTCTTTCATGCTGTTCAGGATTCTTAATTAAAAAATTAAATCTATAAGAATATTTTTTAGATATGAAGATTAATAAACCAGAGATAAAATTTGTGTGAGTCAGCTTCAGGTTGAGATTCAATTAAATAAAATGACCTGCATAAACTGCCGTTTTCCAGGCAAACAATAGATCGTTCTGCTCAAGGGCACACTTCGCGGTTAATTCCAGTAATTTTTTAAGCTTCGGACTGCCTGTTTGAAGAAGAGCAGCTTTCAGCATTTTTTTATATTCATTCTGATTTAAATAACGGAAAAATGCTTCTTCCGAGGGCTCGAAATCTTTTTCTTGGTCATCTTTTATTTCACAAATGAATTGCTCTACTTCTTTGTCGGTGGGAATTGCTTCTATTTTTCCGAATTTTCCAAGGTTATTTGCCGAATAAATATGGGAATTCTTCACGTATTCCGGTAGCATATCATATCCTATGCTCAGCTTCTGGGGTCTTTCAGCCTGAAAAATTGAAGATCCCCTTGCCCTCGTATAAAAGCTTCCGGACATCCTTCCGACTAAATCAATTAAATCGGGATGAATTATTCCGTTCTTAAATATATCTTCCGCAACATGAAATTTTAGGACTTCACAAATAATAATATTTGCCGAACTTCCTCCTTCACCAATATTAAAAATCTCTCTGACTTTACATTCCATATGGAAAGGAGATTCCTTGACTCTTTTAGGTTTTACAAGATCGGAATCGATAGGAGTCAGCCCCGATTTTATAAACTCATTAACTCCGGGAGGATATTCCGTTGAAGCCAGGTTGACCTGTTCAACCATTGGATACGTAACGGAATGAACCACACATTCTTTTGTCTGAACTATATTATTATAAGTATCTTTTAATCCGGCATCCTTTCCTCTCCTGGACGGAGAAAATGCAATTACCGGAGGATTCGATCCGAATGCATTGAAAAAGGAAAACGGTGTTAAGTTGGGAATCCCTTCTTTTGAAACCGTGGAAACTAGTGCAATCGGTCTAGGTCCGACTCCTCCCAAAAGCAGCCGGTGCACTTCGGGAACCGTTAAATCTTTAGGTTCGTAATGAATCATAATTAAATCTGTTTTGGTTGAATGGAAATATTATTTTTTGACCTGACAATCCGGTTTTTCAGCTTACCTAACCCGGTAATTTCCAATTCTATTGTATCCCCATCATTAAGCCATTCAGGATTAAAGGGTTCGTCTTTAACTTTTGCCTCTAACGCTTTAGTCCCGTTTAATTCCAGGTAACAGCCTGTGCCGACAGTACCCGATCCTATCACGTCGCCGGGAAGAAGATCTGCCCCGTAAGATGCGCGGGAAATAATTTGTGCAAAAGTCCAGTTCATGTCTTTCAAATTTCCCGAGGATATTAAATTGCCGTTATGAACAGCTTTCATCTCAAGGTTATATTTATTTCCGCACTTAGTTTCAATTTTATATTCCTCAAGTTCATCCGGGGTAACTAAGAAAGGCCCAATGGAAGTAGCAAAATCCTTTCCTTTTGCCGGGCCTAAGCTCAATTTCATCTCCTCCATCTGCAGGAATCTTGCGGAAAAATCATTCATAATTGTAAATCCCGCTATATATTCATCAGCATGTTCGACAGGAATATTTCTTCCTCTTTTTCCTATGACGACTGCTGCCTCTAATTCAAAATCCAGCTTTTTTAGATGATCCTCTTCAACAATAATATCGCCTTCGCCGTAGATTGCATTATGGTTTGTAAAATAAAACACAGGGAATTGATCGAATTCAGGAATCATTTCCAGGCCGCGGTTTCTTCTGGCTGTTTCAACGTGCCGGCGAAATGCATACCCGTCTCTGAAAGACGAAGGATGGGGTACGGGAGCAAGTAATTTTACCTCTTTTTTACTGAAGTATTCATTAATTTTTTGCTTTCTAGCACTCTGTTCTATTTTGTAAATCTTTCCATTTAATTTTTCCCAGGCGTTCAAAATCTTATTCATCTTCGACGGCATTTTTATTCCTAATTTCTTACCGCATTTTTTTATATCAAAGATCCGGTTATTAAGAAAAATACCTGTCCTTTCCTTTCCATTTTTCTTATCAATAAATGATACAAGTTTCATAAAATAATCTTCCTAATTAATTATTAATGAAGAAAATAACTGTTTCTTCTAATCAATTATCTATTATGAATTTTTTATATTTTTTAAACAGCTTTGGATACACTGTTCTAATGACATCTAAGGCAAAGTATGTTTCGTCAAGCGTGCCCGAATTGATCCTTATACAATCAGGAAGTCCAAAAGCCGGAAGATGCCTTAGGATTAACCCCCGGTTCAAGCATTCTTCACTGAATTCAAAAGCAAATTCCTGAGTCGGAAAAATGAGCAGAAAAAAATTAGCAAATGTCGGAATACTTTTAATTCCGATTTCATTAAAAACAGTTTTCATTAGCTCCAGGGATTTACGGTTTGTTTCTATTGTTTTATTTATAAACTTTTCATCTTCAAAAGCGGCAATAGCAGCTTGCTGTGCCAAATAATTCGGTTCAAAAGGAAGCTTAACCTTATACAGCTCTTTAATTATTGCCGGAGACGAAGCGGCAAAACCTAGTCTTAGACCGGCAAGTCCGTATGCTTTGGACAAAGTTCTTAAGACGATAAGATTTTCAAAATCGTATCTAAGCCCGTTGGGATAGTCCGGATTGGATTCGGCATAAATTGTATATGCTTCATCAAGTACGACCAATACTGAATCCGGGATTTCTTTCATAAATTTTTCGAATTCTTTTTTTGTAAACATAGTTCCGGTTGGATTATTGGGATTTGCCAGGTAAACTATCTTTGTTTTGACCGTAACAGCTTCAGCAATTTTTTGTAAATCATACGAATAATTTTTCAAAGGGACTATAATTGATTTCCGGCCTAGCTTATCCGCATTTACATACCAGCCTATAAATGTTCCCTGTGAAGTAATTAATTCGTCGTCGCAGCTGCTGAATGCCATAATAATATACTGTATAAGGGAATCTGAACCGCTTCCGCAAATTATTTGATCCGGTTTTTTAGAATAACGCCTGGCAATTTCATGAACCAGCCTATAATTCGAGGGATCCGTGTACCTGTGGAGTTCATAAATATTATCTTTAATTACTTCAAGAGCCTTAGGCGACGGCCCTAAAGGATTTTCATTCGATGCTAACTTTACAACCTTCTTAATCCCCTTTTCCCTTACAAGCTCCTCAATAGGTTTCCCGGCTTTATAAGGTACAAGCTCTTTAATATGCACAGGTGTTTTTACCATACTCTCTTTTGGACAGTTAGTTAATCCTCATTGTCCCCGTAATGATTTGTAATCACCAGGGTTTTTATAATTGTAATAACTAAAATACACCATTCTTATTTAAAACAGAGATCGATCGATTACCGTTTACAGATAACTTACTTTTCAAGCCAGGAATGATGATAATCTTCGACCATAGTTTCGTTTACATTTTTTGTGAGGCGAAGCGGAGTGAAAGTATCAATCATTATAGCATATTCGTCCGTTTCCTTTTTGCCTATGGATGCTTCGGTTTTTCCTGGTTGAGGCCCATGAGGAATGCCCATCGGATGTAGTGTTATCGAGCCTTCCTGCACTCCCGTTCTAGACATAAAATCGCCATGAACATAATAAAGCACTTCGTCGCTGTCCACATTGGAATGATAGTAGGGAGCCGGAATAGACTGCGGATGGAAATCGAACAGCCTGGGAACAAAGTTGCAGACAACAAAATGCTGGGTTGTGAATACAAGATGTATTGGCGGAGGCAAATGAATTTTTCCTACCTTCGGCGCAAATTCCTTAATGTTAAAGGTATATGGATACAGGTAACCGTCCCAGCCCACTACATCAAAGGGATGATGGGGCAGTTCATACCCAAAATATTTGCCGCGCACTTTCAATATTAAACGGAAGGAACCTTTCTGATCTATAGGCTCCGTAATCCGAGGCACATGAAAATCTCTTTCATAATAGGGAGCATCCTCTTTCAGCTGCCCGTATTCATTCCGGTAATGTGCAGGTATGTCAAACGGAGTGTCCGATTCGATAATAAACAGCTTTGCCTTTCGATACTCGTTGAATTTAACCTGGTATGTTGTACCTTTTGGAACAACGATGTAATCCCATTCCTCGAACGGAAGGCTGCCGTATTCGGATAAAAATTCACCTTTGCCGTGATGAACAAAGAGAATCTCATGCATATAGCTGTTGCGGTAAAAAATATCCGCATCTTCAGTAACATTTGCGGTCGAAATTATACAATGTTCGTTTTTAAGGAATTCATTTCTTCCTGTAAAAAAGTTTCCTTCCGACTGCTTATTGCCGGTCATAAAATGATAATACTGGAGCGGGGCATTTTCCCACTCTTCGGATCCGTTATAATTTAATTCGCTTATATTTTCTACCTGGGGAGGCATATACAAATGGTATTTATTAGAATAGATTCCGGAAAAACCTTTAGTGCCGAACAGCTCTTCCCTGTATAAAGACTTTCCGTCAGGCTTGTAGAACGTTATATGTCTTTTAGGAGGCAATTTTCCTGCTCTTACATAAAAAGGCATAAAAACCTCGCTTTAATTGGATTCTTTTAAAATTATCTTTGATTTATAAAACAGAAAATATTCAATGAGCAATTCTCAATGAGCAATGAAGGAAAAGAGAAATGAAGTTGAAAATTGAACATTGAATATTAATCATTTTTAATTTTCTTTATCGAATGTACCTCTTGCCATTTGATCTCTTTCGATCGATTCAAACAACGACTGGAAATTACCCTGGCCGAATCCTTCGGCTCCTTCGCATCTCTGAATGAATTCATAGAAGAAAGTAGGACGGTCGCTTACCGGTTTGGTGAACAACTGGAGAAGGTAACCTTTGCCTTCGGTGTCGCAAAGGATTCCGAGTTCCTTCAGCTCATCGATATCTTCTCTTACTTTGAATCCTCTTTCTTTTAAGATTTCATAATAAGCAGCGGGTACAGAAAGGAATTCAACGCCGTTTTCACGCATAGCCCGGATAGAAGAAATAATATCTTTGGTGGCTATGGCAATGTGCTGTATTCCCGATCCCCAATACTCATCAATATATTCCTCTATCTGTGATTTTTTCTTCCCTTCGTACGGCTCGTTTATCGGATTTTTAATTGCCGACTCTTTAGAACGGACAACTTTGGAGAGGAGTGCAGAATACTGGGTAGAAATATCACCTGCTCCGAATTCAATAAAGGTTTCAAAGTTTAGAGTTTTATTGAGATAATTCTCCCACAGATTCATTTCATTTGTCCGGACATTTCCGACTACATGATCAACTTCATATAATCCTGTATCTACATCCGGTGTCTTAATTTCATGAGACGGTTCTTTGAATCCCGGCCTGAATATACCTTTATAATTATCCCTGTTGATGAAAACAATTTCGGCATCATCATAAAGCTTAAGAGCCGCTTCATCCACAAACCCGTTATCGTTCTCAAATCTTTTTGGATTTCTCACCGGAATCCCTCCGTTTTTAACGGCAGTGTCAAAAGCCGTTCTCACATCGTCAACATGCAGTGACCACCTTTTAACACCGTCGCCGTGTCTTTCAATAAAATAATTTATTTCATAATTGGAAGGTTTTATTGAAGAGGTGAGCACAAGCTTAATTTTGTTTTTTTCCAGGTAGTAGGATACTTTGTCTTTCACCCCGGTTTCGGGACCAAGGTATCCTTTAATTTCCATCCCCAACGCTTTGGCATGCCAATATGCCCATATTTTGGCAGAACCGACATAAAATTCAATAAAATCATAACCTTTAATTCCAAGATGATTAGTCATTTAAATTCTCCCTAAATTTATTATTAGAGGTGTTTATAATTGACTATTAAATTAATTCAAAGAGGATAATGGGCTGGTGTACTATATCACGTTAAGATTAACGTATGCTGAAGATTTAACTTTGATGAATAAATGCAAATTTAAATTAAAGAAAAACTCTTTGAAGATAATTAATTGAACTTCAGCGGTATTGTTTAGGTATTTTAATTCTTTGAAGCGCGCGGAATTTTGACAAGTAAGCAAAATATTCCGAATTTGGAGATAAATCCTCCAGTCTTTTATAAAATTCATCTCCCCTAACGGATTGATTGTTCATATAATAACTGCGGCTTAAATTAAAAACCACCTGA
>DATKLQ010000368.1:0-2309 GCA_035542335.1 Ignavibacteriaceae bacterium
ATTCCGATCGCTCAGTTTGATAAAGTAGATGATATTTACGGTATCGATTTTTCCATACCTACTTTAGGCGTTCAATTCAATTTAGGAAGTGATAATGGAGTAAGACATTATTGGGTAGATACAACTGCACAAAACGGCTATACATATTACTATGCTGTTACTTCCTATGATAAGGGATCTATTCCTGTTGATCCTTCAACCGGAAAGCGGTCAATAACAAAAAGTGATACATTATTAATCGATCCTTCTGAGTCTGCAAAATTTGTTGCCATACAGGCTTCCGGTGAAATTGAGAAGGGCTCCAACGTTGTGGTTGTTAGGCCGGAAGCAAGTGCCGGCGGATATGTTAATCCTAAATTAACTGAAGCCGGCATCGTCTCTCAGCCCCAGAATACTGCTACAGGCTCGATTGCGGTTAACATAGTTTCCGATCCCCTTGTTAAACAGAATCATACTTATCAGATTACTTTTAAAGATACAATGAATGCTAGTAAATTGTTGGCAACTAAATCTTATTCGATTAAGGATATAACAGACAATATCCCGATAATTACGGATCAACAATTTCCTAGTGCCGACGATGAACAGAACCTGCTGGTATCAAACACAGGATTCAAGCTTAATTTTACAAATGCTGCCGCGCTTCAGGTGGATTCTGCAAAATCCGGTTTTACACGCGGAAATACTTTTTATGGCTGGACTGGATTAGGAATTCCATATTTGCGCGTGATCCCATACTCGGGCTATGGAACCATTCAATACACCACAGCTGATTATGAAGTATTATTTAGTGACTTAGGCACTGATAGTTCAAAAGCATTCTGGAGAAAACAAAGTGCCTCCGGCAGTCCTGCATATCTTCCGACTTTAAAAACTAATTTTACAATCATTGATAAACAAACCGGTCAGAGAGTTCCATTCGCATTCAGGCCTTATACCGGAAAGCCAAAAGATGAGAACTTAGGAAGTTTAAGCTTCAATGCCCGCAACAGGAGAGTTGATGAAGTAATTATTCTAGTTCCGCACCCGACTATTCCTGATTCATTGCTGCCCGGATGGCAGTTTTCATATGTATTAACTACCGCTCAGGGAGCAGATACTTTAAAACCTGTAGTTGGAGATCAGGTTTCATTCAATTTTTCAAAACCGTTCCTTAGCCATGATGTCTATCAATTTACGACCTTAGAAGGCACAATAGACCCCAGTAAGGCAAATTTAGATGCGATTAGAGTAGTTCCTAACCCCTATATTGTTACAAACAGCTGGGAGCCCCGGAACCCCTATGCTAACGGAAGAGGTGAAAGAGAATTACACTTCACTCATCTGCCCCCTAAGTGCACAATAAGAATATTTAATATTAAAGGTCAGCTGATTAATACTCTAGAACATGATGCATCAGGTTCCTTGAGTCAAGAGCAGGTTCCGCAATATAACGGTACTCTTATCTGGAATATGTTATCGGAAGATAATCTGGAGATATCTTACGGAATATATATTTATCATGTAGATGCGCCTGGTATTGGTGAGAAAATCGGCAAATTCGTTGTAATAAAGTAGGAGAAATAAAAATGGAAACAAAAATATTTTATCCGGTTTTGAATTCTAGAAAGAATAAAAGTTCGAATTTCTCCAAATCAACGAAAATTGTAAACACATCTGTAGTGTACTTTCAGCTGACGGATGCAAAAAATGGAGTTAAGAAAATGACAAAAAATATTTTGTTATTAATGGCTTTACTGCTGATATCATACTCCTCAATAATTGGTCAAGGTGTAACTAAAAAAGGTACTACGGCAGCAGCTTTTTTAGGAATTGATGTCGGTCCTAGGGCTGTAGCTATGGGTAGTTCATACGTCTCGGTAGCAAATGATGTAACCGCTATGTATTGGAATCCGGCAGGTATTTCGAATATAGATAATTTTAATGCCGCGTTTTCGAATACAAAATGGATTGCAGATTTGTCATTTAATTATGCCGGAATAGTATTCCCTCTCGAAGGAGTGGGAAAATTTGGTGTGAACGTTACGTTTCTTACAATGGATCAAATTGAAAGAACAACCATTGAAAGACCTGACGGAACCGGCGAAATGTTTGATGCAGCCAGTTATTGTTTCGGTTTAAGCTATGCTAGAAATCTGACGGATCAGTTTGCTATCGGCTTAAATGTAAAATATATCAATGAAAGGTTATACCATGTTAGTTCTGATGGATTTGCCATTGATATCGGATCAAAATTTAATACCGGATTGGAAGGACTAACACTTGGGATGAGCATTTCCAATTACGGCACAAAAATGCAATTGGACGGA